>JBEGIR010000035.1 GCA_040224245.1 Puniceicoccaceae bacterium
GCTTGGCAAGAGTCGGGTAGCCGTCACCAATGCACTGCGTCTGCTGCGCCTGAGTGCCGATGTGCAGGGCTACGTATCCAAAAACATCCTCTCCACCGGGCATGCCAAGGTCATCCTCGGACTCGATAACAGCGAGGAACAGCAGAGCTTTGCACGGCGCATCATTGAACAGGGCTGGAGCGTACGCGAAGCTGAAAAGCAGATCAAGCGCTTCAAGGCAAATCCCGCAGCAAGCAGCACTTCATCCACCAGCCGAACGGCAGCGACCAGCGCCGAGTCGAGTGCGATCCGGGATCTTGAAAAAAAGGTGTCGCAGATACTCAGTGCGGAAACCCAGCTCAAACACAACAAAAACAAGGGGCAGCTGGTCATTCACTACCATGGACTTGACGACCTGCAGCGCATTCTTGACAAAATCGGAGTCAAAAGCCTCTAGTCGATTTCTGCGCGGCAACTCTACTGCTTAGGCATTGACAGGCTTGGCCAATCGCGTTTCTCTATTCCCTTTTTAGCTATTCAACCATGTCGATTATCATCGTAGTTTTCACGGCTTTGCTCTTGTTGCTCAGTGCATTTGTGGTGCTTATCATCCTGATGCAGAAACCCAGTGCAAACGCTGGCATGGGTTCCGCCCTCGGTGGGGGTGCAGCGGAGCAAGCATTTGGAGGAAACGCCGCCAACGTGCTCACCAAAACCACGGTGTTCGCGATCATCGGTTTTTTTGTGCTCTCCTTTGCACTTTACCTTGGCAATCTCGCAATGTCCGGCCCGGCCACCCAGCGCTCACAGGACGGTGACAATCTCGGTGCTCTGGTCAGCAGCATTGAAGAAGATGCCCCCGAACCGGAAGCCGTTGTGACGGAACCTGCAGAACAGCCCGACGCTGCAGTCGATGAGGCGGAAGCGGCCTCCCTGGATGAATTGCTGGATGGGACACAACCCCCCAGCGAGTGATCTCAGGAGCAAGCTTGCAATTCCCGCACAAACCAAAGTCCTTTTCAGAACCGTATTCCCCAGGGAATGCGGTTTTTTCTTCTCCATGCTTGCCCTATTTCGAATGATCAACCGACCGCAACCGTCCATGTGATGATGAATGCGAAACACGCCCTCACCCGATGCCTGCGCCCGGTCTGCTGGAGCCTGGCGTTTCTGACTGCCGGAAGCTTCACCGCATCCGCCCAATCCCAGCGCACACACGAGCAGCTGATTCGCGCTGACCGCCTCAGCGAAACCCAGGCGATCGAATACCTTTACGCCATGCGGACCAGCTCATTTGCCGAGAGCTATGTATTCCGCTTTCAGATCAAACACTACCCTTACCGGGCGCGCAGCTTCAGCTATCATGGAACCCTATATGGGCAGATCGACCCGCTGACCGGTGAGCAGCGCGAGCGCATCGTGATCCAGCAGCGCGACCCCGAACAACCCCGGCAGTCCCTCACCCTTCGGGACCTGCTGCTGGTGCGGGGTCCACAGCCCCACGCCTGGGTGGCACAACCGGAGCAAATCCCAGCGCAGCATTCTGCTCAAAATGAAGACCCGACTTCACTGCCAACCTCGCAGACCGACACCGACTCGCCGAGCACCTCTCTCCCGAAGATGACTCAACTCGATGCCCCCGTGCTCGAGGGCATCAGCCTGACTCCCTTCGATTTACTGGTACCGTATTTCTACTGGAATCGTTTTGAGTATCGCGGACCAGAGCAGGTCAAGGCACGCCCCACCCAATCCTTCCGCCTGCACAGCCCCAACAGTGATTTCCCCATCCAAACGGTGGAAGTAGAGCTGGACGACGAGTTTCGGGCGGTCCTCAAGGCAACCTATCTGGGCGCAGATGGAAATCCCCTCAAATCGATGGAACTGATCGCGTTCAAGAAGACGGGCGATACCTATATCCCCAAAACCCTCGATTACCGGGAGAGCGGAGATCGCGGAGACAAAACACGCATTGACATCATCGCCGCCTCAATGGAGGTCGATTTGCCTTCCGAACTCTTCGAACCTGACAATGTCGGACAGGAACTGCCTTCCATCGACCCTTTCATCTACGACGTGTTCTAAGGTTCGTGCGACAGTCGTAACGAGGAATACGAAAGACTTCATGGAAGTTGGAGCATCGATTCTGGATCCATGGACCTAATCGCTTGACCACGAAAAAAGAGAAAATCCAACTGCTGCCAGAACGCCCAACACTTCATTCCCATGCCTCATGGGATATCAAAAACTCAGCGATGCACGCATGCGTGGACAATGTTGTTGCCCGTCCCATTCACCGCTTAAGGAGTTGACAGTCGCTTTATTCTCACGCCTTTTTCCCAGTCAAGCCAACAGTTGCGAGCGTCGCATCCAGGACTTTCTGATTCGCCGTGCTCATTTCGCACAGCGGCAAGCGCACTTCTGCGGAAGGAATGACCTTCAACTTCTGCAGCGCATATTTTGCGGGCACCGGATTCGGCTCGATAAACAGATTCTGAAACAGGGGGAAGTAGGTCGAGTGTAAGCGATAGGCACCTGCAAAGTCATTGTTCAACGCTAGCGTTACCATCTTGACCATTTCTCTGGCGATCACATTGGAGGTCGTGCAGATCACTCCCTTCGCGCCCACCGACATGTAGGGCAGGATGAGATTGTCCTCACCACTGAGCACAGCAAAATCCTTGCCCTCCATCGCCGAGCAGATGCGACTCACCCGGTCGCAGGACCCGCCGGATTCCTTGAGCACGCAGATGTGTGGAAAATCCGCATGCAGGCGAATCACCGTCTCCACCGCAATCTCAATGCCGCACCGACCGGGAATCGAATACAGCACGATCGGCTTGTCTGTGGATTCCGCAACCTTCGCAAAATGGCGGTAGAGGCCTTCCTGACTCGGCTTATTGTAATAAGGTGCAACCTGCAGAAATGCATTCGCTCCCACCTTCTCCGCTTCACGCGTCAGCTCCAGTGCTTCTTCGGTGGAATTTGCCCCAGTGCCAGCAATAACGGGAATGCGACCCTTCACAAACTCAACGGTCTTGCCGATCACTTCAATGTGCTCCCTGGTCGAAAGCGTTGGCGATTCACCGGTTGTACCAACCGATACAATGCCATCCACACCGTTTTCAATCTGGATCTGCACCAGTTTCTCAAGCGTAGCAACATCTACGCTTCCCTGGTTAAAGGGAGTGATGAGCGCCGTGTGAACACCGTAAAATTGTTTTGAGTCCATAGCCATTGGTCGTCAGTCTCAGAATCCTCCGAGGATACGCATAAACAACCGAAAGGCTAACCCTATTGTTCCGATGACGTCCATTGAAAAATTCAGCTCCCTCCTGAAATTGGCAGTTCAGCACGCAGCCAGCGACATCCACCTCAAGACCGGGCGCTGCCCCATCTTTCGCATTGATGGGCGACTCAAAGAAGTCGATACGAACCCATTCACGGCTCCCCAGCTCATGGAAGTGCTCGACGCCATCATCCCTCCCCAGTTTACACCGCGCTGGAAAGAGTTCTTTCAAGTGGACTTTTCCCACGTGCTGCCGGGTGTCGGGCGTTTCCGCATGAACGCCTTTTACCAGAGGGGATTTCCCGGTCTGGTGATCCGCCACATCAAAGATAAAATCCCCACATTCGAAGACATCAATCTCGATCCCTCACCCTTTCAGCGCATCTGCGACCAGAGCAATGGCATTGCGATCATCTGTGGAGCTACCGGTTCCGGGAAAAGCACAACGCTTGCGGCGATGATCCACTACATCAACTCCCGCAAGGACAAGCACATCGTCACGCTTGAGGACCCAATCGAATACTCCTACACCGACATCAAATCCGTGATCAACCAGCGCGAGATCGGCATCGATACCCCATCCTTTGAAATGGGCATCACCGCCGCGATGCGCCAGGATCCCGATGTGATTCTGGTCGGGGAAATGAGGGATGGTGATACCTTCACCACCGCACTCAAGGCAGCCGAAACCGGCCACCTGGTATTTGGCACCCTGCACGCCTCCTCCTCCCAACAGGCCGTGCAGCGTCTCTTCGAATTCTATCCGACCAATATCCGGGAAGTCATCCGTCCCCAGGTCGCCGCAAGTCTGCGTGCAACCATCACTCAGAAGCTCATCCCCTCGGTCAATGGAGGTCGCGTACCCACCACCGAAATCTTCTGGGTCGACCCACTCGCACGCCAGATCATCGAAGACGGAGAATTTGAGAAAATCAGCCGCCTCGTGGACAGCCAGGAAGCCGAACTGAGCCGCTCCTTCAATAAGGATCTCATGCGACTGGTAAATGCTGGAACGATCGCAAAATCTGACGCCATGGCGGCCTCTCCCAATCCACAGAAGCTTGAAATGAATCTCAAGGGCATCTTCCTGAGCGGCGGCGGTATCGTGGATTGAGACAGCTCACTGGTGTTTTCCAGAAATTGGGCATTGCCCCATTCACAATACTGGAACGGGCGCAGGGCAAACCCTCAATCCCAGGCGCTGCTGCATCCCCTCATGCAGATGCAAAATGCCCGTTTCATTCGATCCGACACCTGCAGTACACTCTTGACATTCCAGAGCCCTGCTTATGCGCTTCAAAGTTTGTACCGCATTGTTTTTTCCGAATTTTTGCTATGAGTATTGCACTCCTGTTTTCCGGCCAAGGCGCACAGACCGTTGGCATGGGCAAATCCCTCTTTGATCAGTTTGAGACTGCACAAACGCTCTACCGCCGTGCCGACGAGATCCTTGGATGGTCGTTGACCAACGCATCGTTTGAGGGTCCCGACGCACTGCTGACTGAAACCCGCGTTTGCCAACCGGCCCTTTTTGTCCACGGATTTGCAGTGTTCTCGATCCTGAAGGAGCAGGGAAAACTGCCCAACATCCGGGCAGCCACAGGCCTGAGTCTGGGCGAACTCACCGCCCTCACTGCGGCGGAGGTTGTTGATTTTGAAACCGGACTCCAACTGGTGGCGCGACGCGGAGAACTCATGCAGCAGGCCTGCGATGCCACCCGCGGATCGATGGCCAGCCTCATTGGCGGAACTCGCGAACTTGCCCAAGAACTTTGCGACAAGGTCGGGGTGCAGATGGCCAATCTGAACTGTCCCGGACAGATCGTGATCTCCGGTGAGGTTGAGGGCATCAAAACGGCACTCGAGCTTGGCAAATCGATGGGATTCAAGCTCATCAAAGAACTCAACGTTGCCGGAGCCTACCACAGCCGCCTCATGCAGTCTGCTGCGGATGCGTATGGCAGTTTTCTGGAGCCATTCACATTCAAGACCCCGATCTTCCCGGTTTATACCAATACCACCGGATGCGCCGTCACCGAACCCGATGCCATCAAGGATGCACTGGTGAAACAAATCGTATCGTCGGTGCTTTTTGAGGACTGCATGCGCAATGCGCACGCCGAAAACGGTATTGAAACCTTTGTCGAATGTGGTGTTGGCAAGGTGATTGCGGGACTCATTCGCCGCACCGACCGGGATTGGAAGGTCGTATCCGTCGCCGAAGCATCGGACATCCCTGAATCCCTTTAATGGACTCCATCAAAAACATCCGTAATTTTTGCATCATTGCCCACGTCGATCACGGAAAAACGACCCTGTCTGACCGTCTGCTCGAATTGACGCGCACCGTGGATCAGCGGCTGATGAAAGAACAGTTGCTGGACTCGATGGATCTCGAGCGCGAACGCGGCATCACAATCAAGAGTCACCCGGTCTCGATGCTCTATCGTGACAGCGATGGCGAAGATTACCTTTTCAACCTGATTGACACCCCGGGGCACGTGGATTTCTCCTACGAGGTATCCCGCAGCCTTGCAGCATGCGAAGGTGCACTGCTTCTGATTGATGCAGCACAGGGTGTCGAAGCGCAAACCGTGGCCAATGCCCACCTCGCCACCGCACAGGGACTCGAAATCATCCCCGTGATCAACAAAATCGACCTGCCAAGTGCCAATCCCGAGCTGGTCATGCAGCAGATCGAAGACATCCTCGCCATTCCCCGGGAAGAAGCGATTCTGGCAAGTGGAAAGACGGGTGCAGGCACCGAGGAAATCATTCAGTCCGTCATTCGCCGGGTCCCGCGTCCGCGCTGGGCCGATCACCCACACGCCCGCACCACCATCTTTGACTCTGTCTATGATGCCTACAAAGGCGTCATCTGTTTTGTGCGGGTGTTTTCCGGTACCATCAAGGCGGGAGATCATGTCGTCATGATGAGCGACGGCACCAAGGTTCAGGTCAAGGAAGTCGGTCGCTTTTCTCCCAAAATGAAACCGGAGAAAATCCTGACGGAAGGCAACGTCGGCTACATCGTTACCAATATCAAGAGCGTCTCCGATGTTCAGATTGGGGATACCATCACCTCCTCCCAGAACCCCGCGACTGAAATGTTGCCGGGATTCAAGGAAGTGCGGCCAATGGTGTTTAGCGGTATTTATCCCATTGATACGAGCGACTATCAGAAACTCACGGTCAGCATGGGCAAATTGCGCCTGAACGACGCTGCCCTCTCCTACCAGTCGGAGAGCAGCGCCGCCCTTGGTTTTGGATTTCGCTGCGGATTTCTCGGATTGTTGCACATGGAAATCGTGCAGGAACGTCTGCGGCGCGAGTATGATCTCGACATCATCTCCACCTATCCGAGCGTCATCTACCGCGTTACACTGACCGATGGCACGATAAAAGAGATCGATAATCCGCTGCACTTCCCTGATCCCTCTGAGATCGAGCGCATTGAGGAACCCGTGATCAAGGCTCACATCCACACTCCAAATGAAAGCATCGGGGATCTGCTTGCGCTCATTGCGGAAAAACGGGGCTACTGTGATCACACCGAAACGCTCGACACCACGCGCATCATGATCGTTTGCGTGCTGCCGCTCAATGAAATCCTCATCGACTTTAACGACCGCCTCAAAAGCATCACACGTGGCTATGGCAGCATGGACTACGAAATGAACGGTCATGCCGAAGCAGATCTCGTACGCATGGACATTCTCGTCAATGCTGAGGTCATTGATGCATTCAGTCTCATTGTGCACCGTGACAAAGCGGAGAGCCGCGGACGCATGCTCTGTGAAAAACTCAAGGAAATCCTGCCGCGTCAGATGTTCAAGATCGCGATTCAGGCAGCCGTCGGCGGCCGCATCGTAGCCCGCGAAACCATCAGTGCCTACCGCAAGGATGTTACGGCCAAGTGCTATGGAGGCGATATCAGCCGCAAGCGCAAATTGCTCGAGAAACAAAAAGAGGGTAAGAAGCGAATGAAGCAGGTCGGTTCGGTGTCTATTCCACAGGAAGCCTTTGTCGATGTTCTCAAAAACACGGCTGGAGGCTGAGACTGCATTCTGTGCCGGCACAAGCCCCACAATCGAAATCACACATGGCCACTTCATCCATCAAACAGCTCAAGAAACAGGCACTCGAGTTTATTCGGCTCGGCGAAAAGGTTTACCACTACCGCAAGGATGTGCTGGCACTGGCCGATGTGGAAACACTGCGCGAGTGCACAAGTCGCCTGGAGGGCCTCTACAAAAACAAGCGGGCAAATGAGGCAGAGATCCGCACCAGTCTTCAGGCGCAGGAGGCGATTCTCAAACGAACGGGAGGTACATTCTGGCACCAGCGTTCCTGGAGCGAAAACGTGGAAACCATCCTGGTGGTGGCGATCGTGATCATCGCCTTTCGCATCTTTTTCTTTCAACCCTTTGTCATTCCCACCAGTTCCATGCACCCAACCTATGCAGGCATGGAACCTCGCATTTATGCTCCCGGCGAACCGGGTCCAGGTGTGCTCGGGAAGGTGACCACCAAGCTGCTTCAAGGGGGTTCCCACTACGCAGTGGAAGCAGCGAGCACTGGTGAGATCAAGATTCCCATCAACCCCATGACCGGCAGTTACTACTATCGTCCGGTTCGGGGTCGCAAGTGGTTGATTTTCCCGACCACCCAGCGTGAATACCTGATTTTTGTGGGCAACAACCCTCACTCAGTCAAGGTCCCCGGTGAATTTACCGGTATGGAGCGCGTCATCGGAGAAACCTTCGATCTGCTCGGCCGTCGCAGAACGATTTCAGAACAAATCAACGGGACGCCAGTCGTGAGCACCGGAATCGAAGTCAAGCAGGGTGATCCCGTGCTGCAGTTTGATATCCTCATGGGTGATGCCCTTTTTGTGAACCGCTTCTGGTATCACTTCGCCGCCCCAAAATCCGGAGATGCCATTGTCTTTCGCACCCGCAGCTTTCAGGATCGACCCGGCTATCCGGACACTGTTGGTGAGGACAAGTTCTACATCAAGCGTCTCGTCGGCGAACCGGGTCAGACGCTCGAAGTCGTCGACTACCGCCTGTTGCAGGATGGAGAGGCTGCAACCGGAGCCGAAATGTTTGAGCTGAATGCGCTGCGTGAGGGCGAGTACCCCGGTTACCGCAACCTCGGACTGCTCGCAACCGGCAAAACCTTCACCGTGCCGGACAACGAGGTCTTCGCCATGGGAGACAACTCCGCCAATTCCAAAGACAGTCGCTACTTCGGACCTGTTCCCGAAAAGGAAGTCATCGGGTGTGCCAGTTTCATCTATTACCCATTTTCCCGGCGTTGGGGCTTGGCAAAGTAACCCAACCCGTGTTTGAACCGTGATATGGTTTCCAAACCCAAAGCCAACCCAACCCTGATCATGGGAATTGCGGCCCTCGTGCTGCTGGTGCTGGCGTTCAAAGTGCGCCACCCGCTGCTCATGATCGCGTCTGGTGCGCTTCTGGTGATCTCCTACCAACGCTTTCGCCGCAATGCCATCCTGCACCGACAGAAGCAATCCAAAATCCGCAACCGCGGCGATGCCATTGAAGTTGAAGCCCGGGAAATCCGCGATACCGAACCTCGCTGACCATGTTTGATGTGCGACAGGATCCAAGGCTCGTCGAAAGGGCGTTGCTGGTCGGCGTGGAATACGCCGGACAAGCGGGCGATGATATCGAATCTTTGATGACTGAACTGGAGGAACTCGTTTCCAATGTCGGAATCGCCGTGGTTCATGGCATCGCCATCCGCGTGCGCAAACCAAGTCCGAAATACCTGATCGGGGCCGGACAGGCCGCGGAAGTCATGGAACTCGCGAAGGCACACCAATGTGATGTCATCATTTTTGATGAAGAACTCAGTCCCGCACAGCAGCGCAACTGGGAAAAAGAAACTGGTATCCTCGTGATCGACCGGCAGGAGGTCATCATTGATATTTTTGCCCAGCGCGCATTGACCCGTGAAGCAAAAATCCAGGTCGAACTCGCTCGCATGGAATACTCCCTGCCTCGATTGCGCAGGGCATGGACCCACCTCAGCCGCCAACGCGGCGGTGCGGCCACCCAACGCGGCGAGGGAGAAACCCAGCTTCAGCTTGACCAGCGCATGGTGCGCAGCCGAATCTCGCGTCTCAAGAAAGAGCTGGTCGAGGTCGTACAACACCGTAAGGTTCAGCGCGCCAAACGCACCAAGATTCCACTGCCCACTGCTGCATTGATCGGATACACCAATGCAGGCAAATCCTCCCTGCTCAATCACCTGACTCACTCTGAAGTTCTTGAGGAGGACAAGGTGTTTGCCACGCTGGACCCCACATCCAAACGCCTGAAGCTCCCCAATGGACAGACGTTGATTCTGACCGACACTGTGGGATTCGTGCGCAAGTTGCCCCACCGTCTTGTGGATGCGTTCAAAGCCACGCTTGAGGAGGCCGTCATCTCCGATCTGTTGATCCATGTGGTGGATGTTTCCCAGCCGGAACTCGAACCCTACATTCAAACCACACTGGATGTACTCAAGGAACTGCACGCAGAAGCGAACCGACGCATTCTGGTCTTCAACAAAGTGGATCTGGTCAGCGACCCCGAACGCCTCAACCTGCTGAAAATTCGCTATCCAGACGCCCTGTTCACCAGTACCATCGCAAACATCGGGTTGCACGATCTGCAACTGGCACTTGAGAACATTCTCGCCGAAAACACCATTGGCGTTGAACTGGTCATTCCCCACCGCCGCTATGAGGTGGTCAATCAGCTGCACGAAGTCGGCGCCATCCAACGCAAACAGGCAATCCCGTCGGGAGTGCACATCATCGGCAAGATTCCTGCCCGCATGGCCCAACTCGTCGATCCTTTCCAAATCACAGAATCCCAGCGAGACGAACTGATATCCCTTGGACTGGATCGTTCTTGATCCCACCAGGATGCCGATTCTGGCAGAATTGCCACCGCCGCGCTTCGGGAATGCCTGTCAAATCCCCCTGTAATGCCATGAGTCTCAAACCCTGGATCCTTGCCGCCCGACCCAAAACCCTGCCTGCTGCGATTGCACCGGTCATTGTTGCCACCGCACTTGCACAGCACCACGACACCCTGCAGGCAAATGCCGCCCTTTGGTGCCTGTGTTTTGCCCTGCTGATCCAGATCGCAACCAACTACGCCAACGATTATTTCGATTTTCAGAAAGGCACTGACAATGCCAATCGCAAGGGACCTGCCCGCGCGGTTGCCCAGGGATGGGTGAGTCCGCGCGCCATGATGTTTGCCACCATAGGAGTTCTGCTGCTGGCGCTGGTGGTGGGGCTGCAACTCGTACAATTTGGGGGTATTCATCTCATCGTTGTGGGGGTGTTGAGCATGCTCTTTGCCGTATGGTACACGGGAGGCCCGTTCCCACTCGCCTACCTCGGCCTTGGAGATCTGTTTGTTCTCATATTCTTTGGCTGGGTGGCAGTGATGTACAGCTATTTCGTTCAGGCGGGCGATCACCACTGGCACGCATTTCACCTCGGCACTGCAGTCGGTTGCCTGAGCGTCAATCTGCTGCTGGTCAACAACTACCGCGACTACGACAATGATCGGGCATCCGGAAAGCACACGACGGTGGTGCGCTTTGGGTTGCGCTACGGTCGCTGGCAATACCGGGCCGCGCTCTCTGCTGCGGCGCTGTCCACCGCATGCATCGCCTGGCAGGAGCGCAACACACTGCTACTGCTTTCAACGTTACCCGTGCTCGCAGGATTCCGCTTGGCCGAACAACTGCGTCAGGCCGAAACACTCGACTCCTTTCAGGTGCTGCTCAAGCAGACGGCTGCGATCCTGCTCAGCTATGCAGTCCTGGTAAGTGGCTTGCTAATTTTGCTTTAAACCCACAACCGCTATCCGTTACTTTAATTTTCGGCGCGCAATGTGCTACACACGCACACAAACCATGAAATCCGAGTATCACCGTCATTGCCCGGCAATCTTTGCCATGGCATGCCTGTGCCTGTTGGCGGGCTGTCAGTCCAGTCAGCAATTCGCGCGCAAGGTGGGTCTGGCGGAGCAGCCGAAACGTCCCGGAAACTTTTACCTCGACGAAGAAACCATCGTCGAGGTGGAGCGCGTCGCCCTGCTTCCGGTACATGCGCCAGCGGCGGGTCTTGCCAACGAAGCCGAAATCGACGCACAGTTTCTTTCCAAACTCACCGCCACTCAGCTCTTCGAAGTGGTCTCAATCTCACGGGAAGACCTTGCCAGGCGCTTTGGACAACGCTCTTTCAGTTCTGCAGGTATCCTCAACCAATCCCTCTTCAACTACATTCAGACCACCACAGCCGCAGATGCAGTGGTATTGTTCGACATCACCAGCTATCACCCTTTTCAACCCATTCGTGTAGGGGTGCGTGGCAAACTCATCACCTTGCAGGATCAGCATGTGCTTTGGGCAGTTGATGAACTTTTTGATGCGGGCGCACAGCACATCAGCCGGGATGCAGAAGCCTATGAAAAACGCCACATGGCACAATTCCCAACCAGCAAACAACATGACAGCATCCTGATGAGTCCTTCGCGATTCATTGCCTACGCCGCAGAACGCTGCATCCTCACCCTTCCTCCCAACTCGCTGAACGACAATTTTTAAATTTTTGTCAAAAATTGTTTAAGGAAGTCACGGAATCGACCGATAACCAATGCATCAGCAAAAACTCCTCTGATGCTCCATAGCCAACGTTTTAATTTTTAACAGGAAACTATCACAAATGAATATCGACGGAATAGATCCCTCACAAATCGACAGCCTTAGAACTCCTTTCCTGGATACCCAATCGCAGGCTCCAGTACAGCCACCCAAACCGGAAGAGGTGAAAGCCGATACCGAGAAGGTTGCCCAGCTTGCACAACAAGCACGAGAACTCCCGGAGAATCGTCCGGATGTCGTTGAACGTGGACGTGAGTTGCTTGCCGACCCCAATTATCCATCCGCAGAGGTGGAAGATCAGGTTGCACGCATTCTGCTCGGACTCGAAGAAGAAGCCTTCTGAGCCAGAGTCTACGAACGCCTGCCGTTCCATCACCCTTTTTGAACCGTCTTCAGTGCCCCTGAAGACGGTTTTTTATTGCCATTGGGGCTGGCACAACGGCCTTGTTTGCCTCAGAGCAGGCGGGCAATTCCAACGGGGTTGCGCTGCTTTAGCCCAGTTGTGGCAGCGGAAGATCCTCTAGAATATGCTCAACCGGCTTGCTCACACCCATGGAGCGCGCACGGGTTTCAAACTCGTCGCGTCCAATCATTTCAGAGCGCAGCATCACAGCCAGATTGATCAGCTCCAGCCTTACCTGTTCTTCGTTTTTCAAAGTGGATGATTTGGAAAGTTTTGCTTGAGACTTCTTCACATTAACAGTGGGTTCAGCATTCAAAATGGAGAGCCTTCCGTCCGAAATCGGAAAACTCAATCTTAAATATATTTAACGATTCAAATCTGACTCTGGTTCCAAAAAAAACTCAATTCGGTTCAATTCCAACACGGCATCGTGTTGCTACAGACGACGCTGCGCCAACACCTCATGCAGAACGAATACCATGGAATTTCGACACCGGAGGAACGCTGAGTATCAAGTTTCTAGCCAGGCATCGCTCGCTTTGAGATTGTCGCAGTGGATTCCGGCATGTTAGGTCGAATACACACATGCACGATCACACGCACAGGGATCTTCTCATCGTCGGATACGGAATCGCCGGAGCCATGCTGGCATGGAATTGGGTGCAGCGGCTGGGCCGAAGTGCATGGATCGTAGACAATGTTCCTGTCCACAATGCCACGCGCACTGCGGCTGGCATCCTCAACCCGGTGACAGGCAAACGTCTCGTCAAATCATGGAACGTGGATGCCCTGCTACCTGAAGCACGAACATCCTATCGCGAAATCGAGGCACTCACGGGCCGCAGCAGTTTTAGCGACAAAACCATACGGCGGCTCTATCAGTCCGAGCAAGAGCGGCAGCGTTGGGAAAAACGCACCCATCAGGACGCCTATCAACCGTTTCTGGGCAAAACCTACGCCCCCCACTCCCTGCCGTCACCGCTCAACGACGATCTGGGTTCCTTCGAAATCCTGGGCGTCGGCAATCTGGACACCGATCATTTTCTCGAGGGCATGCTGCAGTGGGCAAGAGATCGAAATCTGTTGCGCACTGGCGAATTCCGCCATACCGACCTGGAGGTCGCCCCGGAAGGCCTGCGCTGGAATGGCATCAGCACGGATCAGGTCGTGTTCTGCGAAGGGTACCGCGTCAGGGACAATCCTTGGTTTCAATGGCTTCCCTTCAATCATGCCAAGGGTGAAATTCTCACCTTCGAAGGCCTGCAACTGCCAACGGATCTGATTTTCAGCAAACACAAATGGTTATTGCCCATCGATTCCAATCGCACCATTGCTGGCTCGACCTGGTCATGGGAACACCTGAACGAACGCCCCACCCCACAGGGTAAATCTGCTCTGTTACAAGGGTTGAACGTCATGCTCGGGGACAGTTCAACGCTCACCATTACCGAACACCGTGCAGGCATCCGACCCTGCACCCGTGATCGCTACCCCTACCTCGGAACTCACCCTGACGAACCCCGCCTTCACCTGTTCAACGGTTTTGGCTCCAAAGGGGCACTCTTGAGTCCCCTGATGGCCCGGGAATTCGCAAGATACCTACACGATGGCTCCCCTTTCAGCCCCGATGCCGATCTGAAAAGGGTGATTGACCCCCGCAAAGCATGATCGCATAACGAAAGCTGCACTGAAATCGCAAAATTTCCTGTCTCTGGAACTATTCAACATGCAGACTTACGACTTTTACTTCGCGGGTGAGTTATTCGACGCGAAGCAACTGATGGGCAATGCCTACCTCGCTGCCGAAATCCTGAAAAACTCTGACGGACGCTTTCGTCCCGTACTTCCCCAGGATCTCGAACAGCGCTCCCTGCACCCCCACGACATCCGGGATGAGGATTTGCTTGCACTGCTTGAGGCAGATCTGGCGTTGTTTCATTTTGACGGCTCCGAACTCGACTCCGGCACAGTGGTGGAGTTCATGATCGCAAAATTCGCGGATCTTCCATCTGTGATTGTACGCAGCGATTTTCGCGCCAGCGGAGACCAGGTGGATCACCCCTGGAATTTGATGGTCAGCTTCTATCCGCGCACGGAGGTTGTGCTCGTTGATGCCCTGCGTTCCTATAAGTTCAACGAAAGCAGCAAACAGGCTGGCTCGAGCGCACTGCTCACCGACCCGCAGAAATCCATCCAGCAGGCAATGAACCTCAACACCATGATCTCACGCAAGATCATCACTGCCTTTGAGCGCGTTATCCAGAGTCAGCCCCTGCTCAAGGACACCCAACAGGAACAGGTCTACCAATGGCTGCAGACCATGTGCGCGTTTCGACGCAGCAAGGGTGACATCAACCATGTTTTCAAGCGCATTCTCGAGCGCAAACAAGAGCAATCCCAGCGACTTTCTCCATCATGAATGTCAGCGTGATTTCCCATCCGATCGTGGCCCACAGCATGCATCACCTGCGGAGCCAGTCGACTCAGACCGCCCAGTTTCGCCAGTATTGTCACCTGGTCACGACTCCGGTCATTCTTGCGGCAACGGAGGCATTGCCCCTCCACGAAACTTCCGTGCAAACTCCACTCGAACTCACGCCCAGCAAAACCATTGCAAAGATGCCGATCTGGGTACCCATTCTCAGGGCAGGGCTGGGCATGCTTCGCGTTGCACAGGATCTATTCCCCGAGAGCAAAGTCGGTCATATCGGCCTGGAGCGGGACGAGCTCACCGCAGAGGCCCGCACATACTACCAGAAACTTCCCAACATGAACGACAATCCTGTCGTGGTTCTCGATCCCATGCTCGCCACTGGTGGTTCCGCCATTCATGCGCTCGATTACATTAAAGAGCGTTCCACCCCTTCATCAATTACGCTCGCCTGCATTGTTGCCGCACCCGAAGGCATCCAGGCGATCAATCAAAACCATCCCGATGTGCGCATTGTCACCGCTGAGGTGGACCGGGAGCTCAACGACGTGAAATACATTCTTCCCGGACTCGGAGACTTCGGCGACCGCTACTTCCATGCCTGAACACTCAACGCAGCAACCAAGCTCTTCGAGGAATGCCTGCCGTCGTTGCATTCGAACACTGGTGCTACGTCTTCCATGCTGCATGCGAACCCCCATTGCCCTGGTCAGCATTCTGTTTGCGACCCCACTTTTTGCCCAGATCACACCCCACTCTGCCCTCAAGAATTTCAGATTGCCCAAATTCAACGAAAACAGCTACCGCGCCTATACACTCAGCGGCGCTGAGGGCATCTATGATGCAGCAGGATTCTTTGAAGTGAATCAGGCCGAACTCACCATTTACTCCGGTGATGCCGAGCAAACCCTGCGCACACGCATCACCACGGATTTCGCACGCTTCGATTTAACCCATGACACGGCCTCCGGTGATTCTATCATTGAAGTTCACGACTCCGATTTTTATCTGCGTGGGCGAGCCTGGACGCTCGACATGCAAAACCAGAGAATCACGATTGAAAGGGAAGGCACGATTCGTTTGTATCAGGAACTCGCACTCGATCTTACCGAAATTTTTTGATCACCATGGTTCCACGAACATCTTGCATCATGATCCTGCAATGGTTCCTGCTGGCGACCATCGCCCCCATCGCTCTGCACGCGGAACAGCCGGATGCCGAGCGCTCCTCAGTCGTGGTCGAATACACACGGGCGGTGTATGACTTCGCAGGATCCACCAAAAAAGTCACCCTCGAAGGACCGATCACGATCACCAGCGACACCATGACCATCCAGTGTGACCGTGCCGAGGTCCACAGTTCGCGCGAGTCCGGCACGGAGGCAACTTCCAGTCAAACGCCAAACATGGGAACGATCGATTACATTTTGGCAGTGGGCAATGTGGACATCCGTCAAATGGGAACCCAGGCCCTCGCAGGCCGCGCTGAGATTTTTCCACTCGAACGCAAACTGGTGCTGGAGGACCATCCCCGCATCATCGATGCCAATGGCACAGTTTCAGGACATCGCATCACCTTCCTTCAGGGTGAACGACAAATCCGGATCGATCCGGCCGAAACCGGAGAACGCAATCGCATTGAACTCAATGACATTCGTAAAATCGAATTTCTGATGGGTGAGCAGGAACCTGAACCCAACCCCGACACACAGCCCTGAACCCACCAGCAGCTCCACCCCGATCCATGTCTGAACCATCCGAAGTAACCGCAACTGCGTCGGTGATCCGCAGTCAGAAACTGGTCAAGTGCTACGGCAAGCGCGAGGTTGTTCGGGGCGTGGATCTGAGCATTCGCTCTGGAGAAGTTGTCGGATTGCTCGGCCCCAACGGTGCAGGCAAAACCACAACCTTCTACATGATCACTGGTCTGATCGCACCCAGTGCAGGCAGCATCACGCTCGATGATCAAATCATCACCCGGATGCCCATGTTCCGCCGGGCACGACTTGGCATTGGCTACCTGCCGCAGGAACCTTCCGTTTTTTCAAAACTCACGGTTCGAGAAAACATTCTCGCGATTCTGGAGACGCTCAAACTCACTTCCACTGAGCGAAAGCAACGTCTGCAATCCCACCTTGAGGACATCGGTCTAACTCATCTGGCAAACCAGCGCGCCTATACCCTCAGTGGGGGTGAACGCCGACGGCTTGAGATCACCCGAGCTCTGGTTACCCGGCCCAAGTTCCTGCTGATGGATGAACCATTCAGCGGAGTCGATCCCATCAACGTGGCAGAGGTTCAGAAAATCATCGCCAATCTGCGTTCCCGCGGCATTGGGGTACTGATTACTGACCACAACGTTCGGGAAACACTGAGCATTGTTGACCGGGCCTACCTGCTCTACGACGGCAATATTCTCGCAGAAGGTTCCAAAGATTTCCTCATCAACGACCCCGATACCCGTCGCCACTATCTCGGCGAAAACTTCAAAATGTAACCCGTTTACCCCCTTTGCCTTCATGAGTAACAAACTTCCGGAAGCCCGCCCCGTCATTCCCCAGGAAATTACCGTGCGGGAGTTCTACGAAAAAACCCGCCACATCCTCAAACTCGACCTGATCGCCGGAGAGGAGGGTTTGAGCAACTGCATCACCGAAAAGTCGCTCAACCGTCCGGCGCTGGCGCTCACCCGATACTTTAAGAACTTCGCTGCCGGGCGGGTGCAGGTCTTTGGCGCAGGTGAAATGTCCTTCCTGCTCGATATCGGCGATGAGGAAGAGCGCCGCGTTCTGTCCGAAATGGCACTTCGCAAAATCCCCTGCATGATCATTGCGCGCAATATTTCCCCCACGCAGGTCATGCGGGAAGTCGCACAGAAGTTCAAGGTGCCACTGTTCCAGACGTCACTGAACTCAAGGGATTTTGCAACCGACTCCGTCGTCGCACTCGACGAGGTCTTCGCTCCGCAGGTCATGCTGCACGGCACCCTGATCGATGTGAAGGGCATTGGTGTCATGATTCGCGGCCAGAGCGGTGTGGGCAAAAGCGAATGCGCACTCGCCCTGATCGAACGGGGGCACAGTCTGGTCGCCGACGATACCACCTACCTCAAACTCTACCGCGACCAGGAACTTGTGGGCACCAGCTCCGAGCTGAACCGCGGCTACATGGAATGCCGCGGAATCGGTATCATCAACATCGCCAATCTGTTCGGTATTCGGGCAGTCCGAGTGTCCAAACGAATCGATCTGATCATCACCTTCATCCTCTGGGAACAGGGCATGGATGAGGAGCGAACCGGACTCGAGGAGAACTTCCTGGAAATCCTTGATCAGAAAATCCCGCACATGGAGATCCCGGTTCGACCGGGGCGGGATATGGCCCGACTGGTCGAAGTCGCTGCCATGGTACACGCACTGAAGCTCATCGGGCACGATTCTGCCAAAGAATTCAACGACCACCTGATCGCACACATGCAGAAAAAAATGGAGGAACAGGCAGGTTGTTGATGCAGTTTCAGCTCAATATGCCACTATACTCACACCGTTGCACGGATTCCATTTGACTCCCATGACTGCCAGCTCCGACACACTTGACACCGTCAGTCAACTTCTGGGCGACCTCATTCAGGAACACAACATCGACCCCGATCTTTCCTTGCTCGACACCGGAAAATTAACCTCCCTTACCTCGATGAACCTCATTCTGGCCATCGAAACTTCTTACTGCATCCGCATCCCCAATCACGAACTGACGCGCCAAAACCTGACAACCTTGCGCTCTCTGGCCGTCATGGTGGATCGTGTGCGGGCGCAGTCCTGACTCAACGGAATACCGCAGCATGTCCACCGACACTCCCTCTTCTGAGCTGTCCTCTGAGATCAAGTGCCTGGTGTGGGATCTCGACGACACACTTTGGTCCGGCACTCTTGCCGAAGGGGATACTGTCAAGCTGCGTCCGGAATGCGAGGCACTCATCCGTACACTCGATGGACGGGGCATCCTGCAGTCCATTGCCAGCCGCAATGATTCACAGGCAGCCTGGCAGCAGCTTCAATCCTTCGGACTCGATGCCTTTTTTCTTTATCCTCAAATCCACTGGCAGCACAAATCCGCCTCCATTCAACAGATTGCGAAGGCACTCAACATCGGTCTGGATGCCATCGCCTTTGTCGATGACCAGGCATACGAACGGGAGGAGGTGCATTTTCACCTTCCGGAAGTTCGTGTTTTTGATGCCGCCCTCATTCCCACCCTCGCCGCACGTCCCGAGTTCAATCCATCGTGCCTCAGTGATGAGGCGCGCAAACGGCGCGAACGCTATCAAACCGATCAGCGCCGCCAGCAGGCGGAAGCCTGCTTTCAGGGCAACCACGAAGCCTTCCTGCGCTCCCTGAGCATGGAACTGAAAATCAGCCGTGCAAGCGAACAGGATCTGGATCGCCTTCATGAATTGACCCAACGTACCCACCAGCTCAATACAACAGGCATCACTTTCAGCGCACACGAACTGAGAACCCTCCTGCACGATGCGAACCATGAACTCTGGGTGCTCACACTCCATGACCGATTCGGTTCCTATGGCAAGATCGGTGTGGTTCTCATCGAGAAGCATCCTGCAGAGTGGTGCATCCGGCTGCTGCTGCTCTCCTGTCGCGTCATGACACGCGGCATTGGTTCGCCGCTGATCAGCTGGGTGCAGAATCGGGCGCACACCGCAGGTGTTGCACTGGCTGCAGACTTTCTTCCCACCGACCGCAACCGCACCATGTATCTGACCTACAAGCTTGCCGGGTTCGTGGAAATCGACGCAACCGCTCAGCCACTCAAACTGCGCTGTAATCTGAATCAGCACATTCCTCTGCCCGACTACCTGCGCATTGACATCCTTGAGCCGGAAGACCGCACCGAAGACAAATAGGAACCCAGTTCACATTCTCACAGCGAACCCTTTCCCATGAGCATCAATCCGTCAAAAACCGCAGATCTGAGTAGGTTTGACACGCCGTGCATGGAATTTTAGCGTGGTGACTGCGTTGCGTTGAACGCTGATGAAACACTCCCATTTCGTCGAACCTGCAAAAAATCTCCTGCCGCCATGAAAAAACGATTTTCCGACAGCGATGTGAAAAAAATTGTGGAATCTGCCATGGTCTACCAATGTGCGTGCCCGGCACAGGTTGCGGAACTTCTGCTCGAGCTTCGCAGGGTAGAGGCCTATGAAAGCGGTTGCCTGGAAAAGGCAAACGATCATTTGTCCAAGACTCACATCGCCATCCGCGATGCCGTTGCAGAAGTACACGAACGCATGGAACGCTGCCTGGATGAAGTGCTCGACATTGAGGGCTGGGACCGCAACACCATGGAGATGCCCGAACATTTGCGATCCCAACACGATTGAGACAAATGCTACCGCTCAGGGCTTTTCGGGAGGCATACTTCAAATTTGAGTCCACTCGAACCCTCATTGCACAAGCGTATCGTACCTTGTGCCAACTTCAGCATTTCCCCTACCAGCGCAGGCCGCAGTCCCAAATCACCCGCAATGGTCTCATGCTCGCTGACTTCAAAGGGTTCAAAAAAGTGATCCAGCAGACTCTCAGGAACGGATACATCCTTCAGGAAAATGTGGATTTCCATCTCATGCTCCCGCTCCGCACAATGCCAAATCACCTCCCCGGCAGCTGCAAAGCGTGTCACCATTTCGCCAAGCTTCTCGATTGCAAGTGCAAACAACTCCGGGGGAACCAGACTCTGGAGAGTTCCCAATCTCTGAGATTCATCGGATTTGCGTGAGTGCGGAATGGCCGCCATCACCGGATTGACGATGGCATCCAAATCAATCCAATGCGCCTCGACTGTGTCCACCATGGATTCCATCTGCCCGAGCAACATGCTGTCCTGAATCAGACTCAACAGGCGGGACTTCGAAGTCTCATAGATTTCCTCCAACTCCTCGTCCGGTTCTTCAACCCACTCCGATTTGATCAAATCCATGGCTCCCAGAATCCCGTTCAAAGGGGTGCGCAGTTCGTGGGAGATGATATCAAGAAAGCGACTCTTCAGGCGCCCAATGGAACTCAATCGCTCGTTTGCGACATTGAGCGCATCATTGGCCCTCTCAAGTTCCTGCGTGCGTTCCTTCACCTTGGTCTCCAATCGATTGTTCGACTTGCGGAGTGCCTCCCTCAATTTGGCAGTATTCACATGCGAATGCACTCGAGCCAAAAACTCCTCGAGCGGAAACGGTTTCTGCATGAAATCATTCGCGCCGACCTTAAAGGCCCGTGATCGCTCTTCGAGCGAACGCGACGAACTCATCATGATGATTGGAATCTCCGGATTCTCCTTGCCTTCCCGAATCCGCTCACAGCACACAAAACCACCATCTGCTTCAAATTCGACACTGATCACGAGAATGTCCGCCTGCGCAATCGCACCTTCATCCAACATCGCAGCACCCGAAACCACATTCAACCGCAGGCCACGGGAATCCAGCTGGGTTTCCCATGCCTTCCAGGCACTCGAGGTTGGGTCCAGAATCAGGACGCGAATGCCGTTCTCGGAATCCACCTCCATGGTGAAATCGATCGACGGAAGTGGATCTGAAATCTGTGTCATGATGCTCATCATCGACATTTCTGCGATCACGTTGAGTCTCTTTCCTACAAAACCGCATCGAATAGAGTGCATAGGGACAATACCCACAGCCATTCCCACGATCAGAATCCAAAAGTTATCGATCCTGCAAAGCAGTCGCTTGCAAGTTCACTTCGCAAACAACGTTCTGGCATTCAGCAAAAAGGCTCCGCCACCGCCCATCAGATAAAGGTAATACGTGAAAAACCGCCAGATCACGACCGCAAGTGTGGCACTCTGGACACCCACCAGTGGCGAAAGGGCCACCGTAGAAAGTACCTCAACGGATCCACCTCCTCCCGGAAGCACTACTACCAGTCCGAGCAGGAACAGGCTTCCCTGAAGCAGCATCAGCAAAACCGGGGGTATGGACTGACCCAGCAAAACGAAAATCACCACCAGTATGCCGTAGCGACAGGTCCATTGCACACTCGCAAACAATAGCACCCACAAGTAATCCATTCGATGACTCGAGCCCACCATGCGCGCGCATTGCTTGACCGACTGTAGGTGTTCGCTAACGGTTTCAGCCAGACGACTCCACCTCGCCCTCCAGATGTAACGATACCTGGCCGGTATCCAACTGCGCATTTTCTCACGAACGCTCCACGCGCAACACCCGATCAGAACGCATGCAAGCAATGCCAATGCAAGCAGCCCTGGAACACGCCAGTTCAGATCCCACTGAGCTGCCAGCCCAGCCAGCTGCCAGATTCCCACCGGAGTCAATATCGCGAAAAACAGTAAATCCGCCACCCAGTCCGCAGTCATCATGGCAGTGGATGCCGCATAGGGAATGCCCTGCTTCTTCTGGAGTGCGACTCGCGTCACCATGCCTCCAAACCCTGCTGGAGTCGCTGCAATCGCAAACTCCATCGAAAGCGTGATTCCCACTGCTTTTACCAGTCGGATGGGATGCCCCACAATATGGGAAAGCCGCCAGGTCCTCAATCCATTGCAGATCCACGCCGTCACAACCATCAACACAAGCGACAGCACCCCTTTGGCAGGCAGTACCGCCAACTGGCGCCATTCAAACGAGGGCGTCGTCAATTTCAAAAGCAGAAACCCGATCGTTGCCGAGCAGAGCAGGCCGCCGAGGGCATAACTCAACCATCGACGCAGGCGGGGTGGCGAGGGTGACGGACAATTCATGGTGTTGTCAGTTCTCCCTGGTTCTGCAAATTTCCCCGATACACCTGAAGAGCAACGTGCATCCAGCGCGCAACCGTGCGGTCGAGATTTGCGCGCTGTTCCAGCTCAGAGTGCATGCGATTGCGCTCTTCCATACCGTGGGGTCGTTTGAGCACCGCTTCAATCGCATCCGTAAATGCCGCCAAATCCCCTTCCCTTACCAGCAGGGAGCGGCAGGAATGACGACAGGCTTCCTCCAAACCAGACTGGTGAAATGCAACCACCGGAGTTCCACAGGCCAGGGATTCGATCACGGACAAACCAAAGGTTTCATTGCGTGCCGGATGCGCATACACATCTGCGGCTGAGTAGGTAGCTGCAAGCACTTCGGGATTTGCTCCATAGGGTAGCCACTTTGTGAAAATGCCCTCGCGCAAGCAGAGACGCTCCAGTGCGGCCTTTTCCTCCCCATCCCCCATGATCACGAGTTCGGCATCCGCCATGCGCTGCTTCAGTTGCACAAAACTTCGAATCAAGAGGGGCAGGCGTTTCTCACGTGCCAATCTGCCAACAAACAACACAACAGGCTGATCGGGGCGTATGCCCAGATTTCTCCGCACCCATTCCCGATTTCCACGGGGATAAAACACCCGTGGGTCAAAGCCCAGTCCCACGTTGAGAACGGGCGTGCGTAGCCGGGCGCGCCAATAGCGCTCATACTTTTCTGTCGACACCAACACCGCATCTGCTCGCTCGAAAAGAGACCTAAGATAACGGCCAACAGTTCGTTCAAAAGCCGTTGCAACAAAGTCCGGCCCCACCTTTCGCAGGGATCGATGCCAGGCGCGCGGATAGTCCGAATGGTAAAACAACATCACACGCGTTGAACGATGACGCGCCCATCGCAAGGCAATCCAGGCACTTTGATAGGGGTCGGCCACCTCGATCAGATCGGGTTGAAATGCATCCCATTGGGCCCGGATCTTGGCCGGATTGGTAAAAGTGCGATAACTCTTCGACCCGGGTAACAGCGGGGATTGAATCTGTACGAAGCGCGTGCCCTCTTCCGTCCAACTGCGATCTTCGGGACCTGGTAAAATGATCAAATGCTGCACTGCACCCATCTCCCGAAGCTTTCGTGCCTTGTCCGTGATGTAACGACGAATTCCCCCACTCAACGGGCTGTGAAACTGCACCAGATCGCAAACCCGAAGCGGAAGCGGTGAAGCAGCGGACTCCCTCACGACATCAGGGGGGTGTGGCAGACTCACGACGGTATTCATGCCATCATTCTATCAGAGGATTCTGACAGAATTCGGGACGCTAGTCTGACAAAATTGTCAGAATTGAGCTTTAGATCCCCTGGATTCAGGTCGAAACTGCGAGGGGTAGTTTTAGTAAAAACACCGTCAGTTCTCCATCGGATCGAAGCAGTTGCACCGTGCCACCATGGGCGCGTGCCACTTCCATCGCAAGGTTGAGTCCCAAACCCAGTCCACGTCTGGTACCCTCCACAGCTGCCCCATTGCCGCAAAAGAAGCGATCAAAGATGCGTTCCCGATCTTTCTCCGAAATGGCCCTCCCACGATTCCGGACCTGCAGTTCCACCCACCCTTGATTGATTTGGCAATCGAGTTCGACACTTGATCCGGGATTGGCGTGCTCGACCGCATTTTTGAGCAAGTTGTAGAGTGCGAGCCGTATCAGGCGTTCGTCACCACTCAACCAGCCCTGGCCCGTTCCACTGAGCCTGGCCGTCACCCCATATGCTTCTCCCATGGCGGAGGCATCTTCCACCAAATCACTCAGGATCGGTCCCAGGCGCACCGTATGGGAAATCTGCAGCAGCGATTGTTCGTCCGCCTTTGCCAACACCACCAGTGCTTCAACAATCTTGCGCATGCGATTGGTTTCTCCCATGAGCTGATCCAATTCCTCGCGTGAGAGTCCGCCTTCCGCTGCAGCATCCACCTTCTGTGCCAGGATGCCATGCATGACCGTAAGGGGGGTTTTGAGTTCGTGGGACGCATCCGCGCTGAAGCGACGCGCCTGAAGGAAGCTGCGGTTGAGGCGATCCATCATGTCATTGAGAATGGCAACCAGTGCCTCCACCTCCACAGTCGCATCGCGGATCGAAATGGCGCGATTGAGTCCACTCGCATCAGTTTGCTTTGCCTGGCGCGCCAGAGAATCGAGCGGATCGGTGACGCGTCGTGCAAGCACGCTGCTGGCGATGATCGAGGCGAGAACCGTCACAGGCAGCATCACCAGAAATGCAATGAGGATCTGCCAGAGAGACTCGTCCACCTGCGCCAGATCTGCGGCCATGTAGATTCGGAAGGCCCGATTTTCGTAGCGGGCGACCCGAAGGGTGCGACCTTCCGACCACAGGGTCTGAAACCGTTCTGCGGGTTTGCCCTTCTCCAGTTCCTCATCCCGTTCATCCAGATAATCTGCGATGAGGTGGGTGTAGCGTGGGTTGTCAAAAAGTGCTTGGTTAGTGACGGTTTCAAGTCGGAGTATGCGAACTGGATTCTGCTCATCAAAGAGCGTGAGCAGCACTGGAAGTTCCTGCTGCCCAAGCGATGCACTCTGCTGCGAAAGACTTTCCAGAATCTCCGGGCCGAGGAGTTCCAACTGGGCATCTACCGTTCGTTTGAATCCGTAGCGCAGGTGGATGAGGGTTCCTCCGACAAAGACCACCACGGTGACGAGGTTGATCAAGAGGGACTGATAGAGGATGCGGGTTTGCAGGCGAACTTTTCGATTCATGGCTCAAGGCGCAGGCTGTACCCCACTCCGCGAATGGTTTGAATGAGCCGGGGTCGCCCATCCCGTTCGATTTTTTTCCGCAGTCGTTTCACATACACATCCACGAGGTTATCATTGACATCAAAATAATACCCCCAAACGTGCTCGCAAATCTGAGTGCGCGAGAGCACGCGCTCTGCGTTGCGCAGAAAATACTCGAGCAGGGCAAATTCCCGGTTTGTCAATTCAATGAGTTCGCCAGCCCGCAACACCTCGCGCTTGCTCAGATGCAGGCTGAGGTCTTCAAAGCTCAACACCGTGAGGATCTCTGATTTCGCGCGACGCGCCAGCGCACGGACCCGAGCGGAGAGTTCTTCAATGTGAAAGGGTTTTGTGAGGTAGTCATCCGCACCGAATTCCAGTCCCTCCACACGCTCCACCAGCGACGAGCGCGCTGTGAGCAGTAGCACTGGGGTATGCACCCCTTGTTCACGAATCGCGCGCAGCACACTCAAACCATCCCTTCCCGGAATCATGATGTCGAGAACCGCCAAGTCAAAGCACTCCCGCAACAGACGGTCCAGCGCGAGGGTCCCCTCGCGTTCGGTGCTGACCAAAAACCCATCGGAGCTGAGACGTTTGCTCACCAGATCTGCGATGCGCTGATCGTCTTCCACCACAAGGCATTTCATGGCAAGTTTCCCGGGAGTTTCGAATTATGGCTTTCGCACGGGCACGTAGGCACCCGGAAAAGGATCGGAGGATTCCAGTCCTGCAGCGTTGCTCAGGGCATCCGCCAGCCTGACCCCAGCGTCCATTCCGCTGGCCCCCGCCCGGGGCTGCATGCGCTTGAGTGAGACGGAGCGCAGCAAGGTTTGGCCCTGCAAAAACTCAGCCCGTCCGTGACGCTCAAATTCAGGGTATGCGGATTGCAGATCGTGCAAACTCCCGATCACCTCGCTCGGTTCCGGTGCGGGATATCCGCTTCGACCCCAAGTCCAGAGAGGGGTGGGCACCGCCACGCTTGCGTAAAGGTTTCCATCGAGTTGTGCAAGTTGCGGCTGTCGGGCAATCGACTCAACTCCTTCCTGCTCCCGAACCTGGATGAAGCCAGCAGACATGACACGATCCGAAAACATCAGGTTGTTCTGCACCTGGTGGCGATCCCGGTCCGCTACGGAAGGTCCCGCACTGGCATGCCATCCAAAATGATCACCCGCTTCCGAGCTGCGCAGCGACCGGTTCACCTCAATCGCACTGTTGACAAAGGTGTTTTGAACCACCGCTACATCCGCACTGTTGAGCAGTCTCACCCCGGGTCTGCAGTCCACAAACACATTCCGTGCACAGATCGCCCCTTCCGAAATTTCAAAAAAGAATCCGTCATTGGTGCGTTCCACCCAGTTGTTGACAATCAATCCGTGGCGGTTGCCGACATCATACCAGATACCGCTGGCATGGGGATTGTCGATGATGAGATTGTCCCGCACCACCACATGGTGCGATTGATTGAAAATCTTAATTGCCGATGCGTAATAACCCCTGATTGGAGCATGGGAGTTTGTGCGAGTCACCACATTGCGCTCCAGCAGCACGTTCGCGGAGTTGATCACGTAAATGCCCTCGGTTCCGCAATCTTCAACCCGGCAATGGCGCATGGTAAATCCATCTCCACGAAAATAGCCCGCCACACGCGAACAGTGGGATATCGTCAGGTGCTCCAGCGTTGTGCCAACGATATCCTTGCCAAAATCAGACGGATCCATGGGTTGCTGCGGCTCAATACCCTCCACCAGCAGCGCCAGTCGAGCGTAGCGTGTGAATGTGATACCGCGAATCGTCGGTCCCTTCCCGTCATTGTCACGTCCATGCACCCGTCGCAGGGTTCGCACCATGGCACTGTCATGGGCCGTTATTTCAATCGCATGCTGCTCTGGATCGAGGCCGATGTAGACTCGGCCTGCTGCGTAATCGATGAAATAGGAATTCGCATCCACCTCATCCACCGAACCCGCACTCACGAGGCGTCTGCCATCCGCAAATACCATGTCGTAGTTGAAGCGATGCAGCGGCGTGGTATCCACATGACGCTCCGCCCGCCACCAGTCTGCAGGAGCTGCCGGAAACAGGTGTTTCCACGTGGTCACCCAGTGCTGATCACCCTGCAGCGTCCAGTCTGCCGCTGGCAGCGTGCCCGTGAACACAGGCTGTTCCGATCCGTAGGGCTGCAGTAGAATGCCCTGATTGAATCGCAGGCTTCCCGTGCGGTAAAGTCCACCGCGCAGGAGAATGGCATCCCCGGTCGTCGCCATGGCAATGGCGTTTTCAATCGTAGTGGGATGGGTAAGCTGATCCCCATCACTTTGCGGGTCTCCATCGGGAGCCACATGGATCAATCGCACGCCCTCGGGAATGGGATAGATCTGGTTCAACGGTCCATAGGGACCACCCGAGGGTTGAGCCACCAACAACGTGCATGCACATGCAGACGCAGACAAAAGCATTCGGAACAGAAGCAACAGGGTTTGACGCATGCCATGGAATCTTGTGAAATCCATGCTCTATGCCAATCAAAACCCGTCGTTTTCCAATCTGGCTGCTCGCTTTGCCCGCCATCTTGCTTCCCTCCCTGCTCACTGCTACCCCTGATGCATTGCCAGTGCCTGTGGTAGCCGCCGCCATGCAGGTGAATGGAACCACCCAGCCGTCCGCAGCAACGGCGAACCTCAGCATGGAAGCAGCACTGCAGGCAGAAAGCGCTGCATTGCATGCCAATTCTTCCCTGCAGGAGTCGGTCCGTTTGAGGGCATTTCTCGACACTTTTGGCCTGCATCCAACATCAACACAAGCACCGTCCGGTTCTCCTCTGGAGGGAGTGGCGCACTATTCCGAACAACTGAAGCAACATCTGGCCTGGCTCGAAACGAATCCTTCCGCCTATGAAGAGGTGATTCAACGCGCCTACCAAACGGTGATCTATCGCGATGCCTATGAGGAAGAAATCGAGTATTGGATGCAGCGGAGCCGGCAGAGCTATCTGGTCTTGGTCGCTTGCATTGAGGACTGGGCGCGGCGCAATCAGCCCGGATTGATGGTGACCACAGGGACCGCCACCGTTTCCGTGAACTGTGAATTTCTCACCACACTCCCGCTTGACCCCGAACTCGCCCAACAAGTCCGAAACGCACTGCAGCTACCCTCTTCAGCCCTGGTTCTGACACCGGGTGCCGATTCCATCGCGAGCAGTGGAAACATCCCCTTCTTGCTGGTCGCAGGTTCCGATCTGCATCACTGACGCGATTCTGTGCGTTCCTCCCATTTGCTCCGTCCACATCCCCATGCTTCACCTTTGATTGCGTGAAACTTCCAGTGCTCATGCACCGTCTCAAGGTTGTGAGGCCAGTCCTTCTGTGGTTCCTTGGGACAGGACTCATGATCAATCCCTCCCCCAGTGAATTTCACTCTGGGAGGAGGGGGCGATCCCCCTTTGTGCAGATCAAAGTCATTTTCCCCAGAACTGCCAATACCTCCTCAACCGAGCCGAATTCACATAAATTCGGACCCTTCTTCCCACCACACGCTGCAAACCTCCCCTCAACCGTAGCCGGATTCGGCAGAATTCGGACCGTCGTTGCCGTCCGAGAGTCCAATATGTGAATCAGTGACCGCTTTTTTATGCCAATTCTTGTTAAAAGCACTGATTATCAATCACGTTTCCGTAGGACTCGCGTTCACCGCGATGCCGCATCTTGTGAGGTAACGGAGGTCTCCGGCTAGCGAATACCCTACGTTTCTGTTCAGTGAACAAAACCAGAATCAGTAATACATTTACATGGTTGCTCCAAGCCTCTTGATGCAGATTGACTTATTCGTAGTGAGTCCACATTCGAAGAACTCGAACAACTTTCTCCTCTTCGAATACTTCGTAGACCATTCTGTGCTGAATATTGATTCTTCGAGAGTAGCAGCCTTTGAGGTCGCCGACGAGAGATTCATATCTTGGAGGATTTTGGAGGGGGTCATTTTCGAGGATGTTGAGAATTTCCTGAGCTTTATCTTTTAGGTTATTTTTCTTTAATTTTTTGGCGTCTTGTTGGGCCTGCTTGGAATAGACGATTTTGTAGCTCACCAGTCCAGCTCCTCACTGCAATTCTCAATCTTTTCTTTTCTCGCTTCTTTGACGGATTCGAGCATTCCCGGAACCGAGCTGAGATACAACGTTTCTTCGATCGATTTCCAATCGTCCTCGGATATCAAAACAGCGTTCCCTCTTTTTCCAGTGATCTGGATGGGCGTATGGGATTCGTTGGCCTCGTCGATTAAACGGTAAAGGGTATCCCTGGCTTTTGTTGCTGAAATTGTCGTCATGCACAAAACCGTACGGAAAAACGTTCTTTTTTTCAATTCTTTTCCAACACCGTTGACGCCGCCTGTAGAGAACTCCACTCTGATGATCTCCCTGAGAACAACTCCATGCAAATGCGAAAAAACCCTCGCCCCCTCCCCTGATCTGCTTCGCTTCACACCTCCACAACCAAACTCCGAAGAATCCGGACTCATCCCCCTCACTCTGCCAGCCTCCCCTCAACCGAGCCGAATTCAGCAGAATTCGGACCCTTCTTCCCACCACACACCCAAGCCTCCCTATCAACCGTAGCCGGATTCGTGAGAATTCGGACCCTCGTTGCCGTTCGAGAGTCCAATATGATGAACCATTGAACCCTATTTTCCACAGCGCCAGAAAGCGTTTATGTCCCCGACTTGTCGGGGTTTTTGCAGCTCCGATGAATCGGAGCGTTTTGAGTTCGGTATCTGCCGAATGGTGTTTGATAAAATCCTGAGTTCAGTCTCAAAACAAACATTCGCATGACTTCGCACCTCCCCAACCGTAATCGGTGGAATCCGGACGCATCCCCCTCACTCTGCCAAGCCTTCCCTCAACCGATAGGGGTAGGGATGGCTCATTGAGTTGAGCCACCCCTCCCTCCGAACCGGACGTGCGGATCTCCCGCATCCGGCTCTCCAGTCAGTGGTTTGCTCTTCGTAGAGACTGGATAGCTTCCACCTTGGCCTGTTCCAGGC
>JBEGIR010000036.1 GCA_040224245.1 Puniceicoccaceae bacterium
GACAGATGCAGGCACTTGGGGAAAACGAAAAAACCCCCGATGTCGTGCACAGAAATCGCTAAATGACTGTGGATAGTTCTGATATGGAACAGATGAGGATTTTTCAGGAGTATTCCCTCATCGGTCAGGAGCGCAGATCACCTGCTTCGAGGTGTGTCAGAAAATCATGGTAGGCACTCTTAAGGCCAGTTTTGAGGTCGATTCGTGCTTGCCAGCCCGTGCTGCGGATGAGGGAAACATCCATGAGTTTTCGCATGGTTCCGTCGGGTTTGCTTGGGTCCTGCACGATGCGACCCTGAAATCCCGTAACCTCACGGATCAACTCTGCCAGTGCTGCAATGGAAATATCGGAACCAAAACCGATGTTGACCCAATCCGGCGGATTTTCGAGTTCAAGCAGGTGGAGCACGCCAGATGCGAGGTCGTCCACATGCAAAAATTCGCGCAGTGGGGTACCGCTGCCCCAGATCACGACAGTATCTGAGCGTTGTTGCGTAGCCTCGTGAAACTTGCGCAGCAGGGCGGGGATCACATGAGAGTTTTCGGGATGATAGTTGTCGCCAGTTCCGTAGAGATTGCAGGGCATGGCAGAGTGAAAGAGGACCCCATATTGACGACGGTAAAACTGACACAGCTTGAGACCGGCGATTTTGGCGAGCGCATAGGCCTCATTGGTGGATTCGAGGGGGCCTGTCAGCAGACTGTCCTCGCGGATGGGCTGTGGTGCCTCTTTCGGATAGATGCAGGAACTGCCGAGGTTGAGGAAGCGTTTCACACCGTGGCGATAGGCGCTGTGAACCAGATTGAGGTTGATCGCCAGATTCTCCTGAATGAACTCTGCCGGATAAGTGTCATTGGCGTGGATGCCGCCGACTCGTGCTGCGGCGTTGATCACCCCATCGGGGCGTTCGGACTGCAGGAATGCATCGACTGCATGTTGATCGGTAAGATCGAGTTCGCTGCGACTGCGTGTGAGCAGAGCGACCGGATTGTTTTTCTGTGCAAGCAGGGATCGGCAGATGGCAGAACCCACCATGCCGCGATGGCCTGTGACGAAGATCTTGAGAGGTTTCATGGGGAATTTGGGAAGTGGAGTTTATTCCATGAGGATATTGCGAAGGATTTCGTCGACCAGCTTGGGATTGGCTTTTCCCTGGGTGGCTTTCATGACCTGTCCCTTCAAAGCGTTGATGGCTTTTTCGTTGCCCTCGCGAAATTCGGACGCTGGGCGCGGGTTGGCATCAATCACATCCCGGCAGATGGCTTCGATGGCTCCAGTGTCCGAGGATTGTTTGAGTCCCTTTGCCTCTACGATGTCAGCGGGCAGGGTTCCGGTTTCCACCATTTCGGGAAACAAGTCTTTGGCAATTTGATTGGAAATGACGTTGCGGTCGACCAAATCCACGAGGCTTGCGATGTGGGCGGGGGTGATGGGTAAATCGTTGAGTTCGACCTTTTCGGTTTCAGAACTTCGATTGGATAACTCCCGGAGCAGGTCATTGGCGATGAAGTTGGCAATTCCCTTGGCATTGGCATGGATCAACAATGCGGCTTCGAAGAACTCGACCAGGGCGCGGTTTGGACAGATCACAGAAGTTACGGTGTAGGGCAGTTCGAGATCGTCCATATAGCGGCGTTGGCGGTCAAAGGGCATTTCGGGAAGTTCCGCAGCCAACGCGCTTTTCCATTCCTCAGAGATGCGCACAGGCATCAAGTCAGGATCGGGAAAGTAGCGATAGTCATGGGCCTCTTCCTTGGTGCGCATGACGTAGGTCATGTTTTGGTCGGCATCCCAGCGTCGGGTTTCCTGCGTGAGGGTTCGCCCTGCCTGCAGCTCGCGAATCTGACGCTCGATTTCGTAGGCCAAACCATTCTTTACCCCGCTGATGCTGTTGAGGTTTTTCAGCTCAACCTTGGTTCCGAGCGTCTGGCTGCCTTTGGGGCGGACGGAGACATTGGCATCGCAGCGCATCTGCCCTTTTTCCATATCACAGTCCGACATGCCAGCAAACTGCAGATTGTTGCGCAAAGCGGTGAGAAATGCGAAGGCCTCTTCGGGAGAAAAGAGATCCGGTTCGGTGACGATTTCAATCAGGGGAGCACCGGCGCGATTATAGTCCACCCAGCTGGAGTCCCCGGTGTGCGTGAGCTTGCCGACATCCTCCTCCAGATGAATGCGGGTGAGTTTAACCTCGCGGTGTTCTCCCATGATGTTGCGGGAGGTGCTCAGCATCTCGATCTCCACGGAACCGCCGAGGCAAAGCGGCTGGTCGTATTGGGAGATCTGGTAGTTTTTGGGCATGTCCGGATAGAAGTAGTGCTTGCGATCCCATTTGGAAACGGGGGGAATCGTGCATCCGAGCATCAGTCCAACCTGAATGGTCTTTTCGATCGCCTCGCGGTTGAGCACGGGCAAAGTACCGGGCATTCCGAGAACGACCGGATTGGTCAGGCTGTTGGGTTCTGCACCGTAGGTGTAGGGTGCATCCGTGAACATTTTGCTCTGTGTCTTCAGTTGCACGTGGACCTCAAGTCCGATGACTGCTTCGTAGTCGCTCATGATGGATGAAAAGAGTGGGTGGGATCAGATTCCAGCGCGGTCTTTCAGGATGACGCAAGCTCAACCCAGCCTGGGATGGGTGGCATGAATGTCGTGGTTGGATTCGAAACGCTTTGCGGCGAGCAGCAATCGACTCTCCTCGAAATGTGGAGCGATCAATTGGAAGGCGACTGGCAGGTTTTCGGGTGTGAAACCACAGGGAACCGAGAGAGCCGGGAGTCCTGCAAGATTGGCCGGGATCGTAAAAATGTCGTTGAGATACATGGTCAGAGGGTCTGTGCATTGCTCACTGAGACGAAATGCGGGCGTAGGCGCCGTGGGTGTGAGCACCAGATCGACACCTTCAAATGCAGAGTTGAAATCATTTCGAATGAGGGTTCGCACCTGTTGTGCCTTGAGGTAGTAGGCATCGTGATAGCCACTGCTCAGCGCGAAGGTTCCCAGAATGATGCGGCGTTTAACCTCTTCGCCAAATCCTTCTCCGCGACTTTTGAAATAAACCTCCATGACATCCTGAGCAGATTCGGAGCGGTGCGTGTAGCGAATGCCGTCGAAGCGCGCGAGGTTTGAAGATGCCTCCGCAGTGGCAAGAATGTAATAGGTTGGAACGGCCAGAGAGCTGTTGGGCAGGGAGATTTCCCGGATCTCGCAGCCCTTGCGTTGGTAAAAATCGATTGCATCGCGAATGGGTTGCAGCACGGCGTCATCCATGGGGTAGTCAAAATACTCCTTGGGCACTCCGATGCAGGGACAATAGGAGTCTGCCTCTTTCAACGCAGCACTGTAATCGGGTACATCGGTCGGAAAGGACGAGGAATCTTTGGGGTCAACCCCGGAAATCAGGCTCAACAGGACGGCGAGATCGTCTACAGAACGGGCAAATGGGCCAATCTGGTCGAGACTCGAGGCAAAGGCGACCAGTCCGTAGCGAGACACACGCCCGTAGGTGGGTTTGAGACCATAGACCCCGCAAAATGAGGCGGGCTGGCGGATGGAGCCGCCCGTGTCGCTTCCCAGAGTGAGGGGCGACATGCCTGCCGCAACTGCCGCAGCACTGCCACCACTGCTGCCCCCGGGGCTGCGTGTGGAGTCCCAGGGATTGCGTGCCGGACCGAAGTAGGAGGTTTCATTGGAGGAACCCATTGCGAATTCATCCATGTTGAGCCGTCCCCAGACAATGGCCCCGGCTGCCCTGAGTTTGTCGACAACGGTTGCGCTGTAGGGGGGGATGAAGTGCTCAAGAATGCGGCTGGCACAGGTCAGAGGCTGACCTTCGATTGCCATGTTGTTTTTGAGCGCAACGGGAATGCCGTCGAGCACCCCGAGTGTTTGCTGGTTGCGCAGGCGTTCGTCAGATGCACGCGCCTGTTCCAGGGCATGCTCGGCATCGACTCCGAGGAAACAATTCAGCGTCGGGTTGAGGAGTTGCACGCGTTCGAGCAGTGCCGTTACCAGTGCTTCAGAGGTCAGGGAGCCTGCCTTGCGACGGGCCTGAATCTCGTGAGCGGTCAGAAAGGGAAGTTCGGTTTCCATGTGGTGTGACGGTGCGATTTTGGGCGCTGATTATTCTACAACCCGGGGTACGATGACCTGGTTGTCCGTGTGTTGGGGGGCGTTTTGCAGTGCCTGCTCGCGAGTGAGAGGCTGCCCTGGAATGTCGGATCGCAGCACATCAAAGAGCGGCGTGGCGTGGGCGGTGGGTTCCACTCCCTGGGTGTCCACCTCGCGCAACTTTTGGAAGTAGTGAATGATTTTACCCAGTTGTTCGGTAAAAGTGACCTGTTCGGATTCGCTCAGCTCGAGCCGTGCGAGCTTGGCGACGTAGTGAATGTCGAACTCATCGTTGGTTGCCATGGTAATTGCAGTTGGGAAGGTTTGTGGGAAACAAGCGATCGTGGATCTTGAGGGCACGCTTCAGCGTCGCACCCGGTATCGGGTTCGGGATTCGATTTGTTGCTGGATGTAATCGAATGCCCGATTGACTCGTTCATCGGTCAGGGTTCCCGATTTGCTGCGAAATGTCATGCTGAACGCAAGGCTCTTGGTGCCGGGTTCGAGTCCCTTGCCAGCATATTGGTCAAAGATCTGAATGTCCTCCACCTCAAGATCCTTGTCGCTGACCGAACGGGCAGTCTTGAGCATGGCGTCCAATACCCGTGCAGCGGGTTCCTTGCTGTCCACCACCAGTGCAAGATCCTTGAAGGAAGGAGGGAAGTGGGTAAACGCCTGGTAGCGATGGGGCTTTTCCGGTTTCTCAATAGAGGCGGGTAGAATGGCGATGCAACCGGCATAGACGACACCCTCAATGTCCTGTTCCTTGAGGAACTTGAGGTCAAGCATGCCGAACTCCGCCTCAAACCCACCCTTGCGCAATCCAGCGCCCTTGACGAAGTGTCCCTGTTGACCGTAGCGAGGGATGGAGTCGAGTGAAATCAGGTTGTCGGACAGACGTTGGCCAGCCATGCGCAACAGGTCTAAAATGAGTGCCTTGATTTGGTAGAAATCGCTAGCCTCACGGGTTTTCCAGCTGCGCTGTGCCGGATGTTCATGCAGCGCAAATCCGATGCCCAGACACTCGGTCAGTTCTGAACCCACAGCGACATAAACACGTCCCCATTCGAAGAAGCGTGAACCCATGGCACCGTGATGTTGGTTGGTGCGAATGACTTCGAGCAGGCCGGGAATGAGTGAGGGACGCAGGTGGGTTTGGTCCGACGAAATGGGATTGAGAAGCCTGAGGACCTCGTGTTCGCCGTCCTGGCGTTCCAGCCTGGATGCGTCGAGCAGGGTGTAGTTGTAGGCCTCGGTGAATCCTTTTGCGCACAGGTAGGAGGACATTCGCTTGCGCAGGGACCACTCCATGGAGTGCTCGCGAAGCAATGCGCGATTTTGAACATCGGCGTCAGGAATGCGGTCGGTGCCATAGATGCGCAGAAACTCCTCCACCAGATCAATGGGGCGTTCCAGGTCGGCACGGAACGAGGGGACGGTTATCTTCCAGCGCTTGGGTGACAGCTCCAGGCTTTCGAGTCCGAGGCCAAGCGCTGAGAGTGCGCGCTCGATGGCAGCATCATCAAACTCAAAACCACAGCGTTCTCTCACGTAGTCCGCACTGAGTTCGATGGTGCGTTCGGGCAGTTCGTTTGAACCCTCGATGTAACATTGCTTGCACAAGCTTCCGCCCGCTGTCTCCAGGATAAGCTCAAGGGCTCGATAAGCAGCGGTATCCACGCCCCGTGGGTCGATCCCGCGCTCAAAGCGGTAGGAACTGTCAGTGGACAAGCCAAGCTCACGGGAGGTGCGGCGAGTCTGGCGCGGTTCAAACCATGCTGATTCAAGCACAATATCAACCGTACCGGCATCCACCTCTGCATCGATGCTTCCCATGACTCCGCCGATGACAAGTCCACGTTCGTCGTCTGCAATTAACAGGTGATGGGGCTGCAGGGTGCGCTTCTTCTCATCGAGCGTCACCAGTGTTTCGTCTTCGCGTGCATGTCGCACACGAAGCGTGCGCCCCCGGATTTTTGCGGCATCAAAGGCGTGCAGGGGTTGTCCGAATTCGTGCAGCACATAGTTCGTCACATCGACGACATTGTTGATCGGACGCAGGTCGATGGCTTCGAGAGCGGTTTTGAGCCAGTCGGGACTCTCCTTGATTTCCACTCCGCGAATGCAGTGGGCCGTGTAGTAGTGGCAATCCTTTGCAGCTTCGATGACAACGCGGTCGAGCAGGCCATCCTTTGCTTCGGTGGAGAATGCTTCGGCGTTGAGTTCCGTCACCGGTTCATTGCGGTCGAGATTAAAGTGTGCAGCCAGTTCGCGGGCCAGTCCAAGGTGGCTGAGGCAGTCGGGTCGGTTTGGAGTGACCTCTACGTCGAACACCACATCGCCCTTGGGAAAGACCTCGTGAATGGGAGTTCCAATGTCCGGTCGATTGTTGAGGATGAGCAGACCCGAATGGTCTTCTCCCATGCCCAATTCTTTTGCGGAACACATCATTCCCGAGGAATCCACACCGCGAAGCTGTACCTTCTGAATCTTGAACCCGCCTGGAAGTTCAGCACCAATGACTGCGACTGGCACGCGGTCACCGACCTTGAAATTCTGGGCTCCGCAGACGATGCTGGCCGGATGATCGGGGTCGCCAGTATGGACTTTGCAGACGCTGAGCTTGTCGGCATTGGGGTGAGGTTCCTTACTGAGAACCTCTCCGACAACCACCTTGTCAATGGGACTCAGGCCACGTGTTTCGATGGACTCGACCTCAAACCCGATGAGCGTCAGTGCCTCTTCAATTTGTTCGGGATTCGGGTTGAGTCCGGGAATATAGGTTTGCAGCCAGTTCAGTGAAATTAACATGACAGGAAAAGATTTGAATGATTGGGACGTTGATGCATTGGCATGACCTCAGCGGGCGAACTGGCGGAGGAAACGCTGGTCGTTTTGATAGAAGTAGCGAATGTCGTCCACGCCAGTGGCGATCATGGCAATGCGCTCGATACCCATGCCAAATGCGTAGCCGGAATAAAGAGTCGGATCGACGCCGACTGCTTCGAAGACCTTCGGATCCACCATGCCGCAGCCCATGATTTCAATCCACTTTTTGCCGACCTTGCCGAGGTGTTCGGCCGAAAAATCGACCTCAAAGCTTGGTTCTGTGTAGGGGAAAAAATGCGGGCGAAAGCGCACCTTGGCATCCTTGCCCAGCAGTTCTTTGGCGAAGTAATCGAGAATGGCCTTCAGATCGCGCACGGTGACATGTTTGTCCACAAACAAACCCTCAATCTGATGGAAATTGGCGGAATGAGTGGCATCTGCCGTATCGCGCCGAAAGGTTCGGCCCGGTGAGAGGATGCGAAGCGGAACCCCTTCCTTGAACATGGTGCGGATTTGCACACTCGACGTATGGGGACGGAGCACATAGCGCTCGTCGCTTTGCTGAGGGATGTTGGAAAAACCTGTGGTTCGGGGAAGGTAGTAGGTGTCCTGTTCGGCCCGTGCAGGGTGTTCAGGAGGAGTATTGAGCGCATCGAAGCAAAAGAATTCGGTCTCGACCTCGCTTCCCGAAGCCACGGTGAATCCCACCTTCTCAAAGATGTGCACGATGCGATCAAGGATTTGAGAGAGCGGATGCTGGGTGCCGAGCGACACATCGGGAGAAGGCAGGGTCGGGTCAATTGCAGGACCAATGCGTGCGGCCAGTTCAGCCGCTTCGAGAGAGTTTTCGATCCCGGCAAAGATGGCTTCGAGTTCACCCTTGAGTTCATTGAGCTTCTTTCCAAATGCGGGTTTTTCCTCCTTGGGAACGGAAGCGATCTGCTTGCGTACGCTGGTGAAACTTCCCTGAGGCCCCATGAAGCTGGCCTTGAAGGCTTCGTAGGCTCCACGGTTGTGGATGCCGGATGCTTCGGTCCTGGCTCGAGAAAGGATGGCGGTGAGTTCTTGATCCATGCGATGTGGTTTGAGTCGGTTTGAGCGGCGTCGAACGCCTGCCTGAACTGGCAATCAAAAAGGATATCGGGTGGAATTTCTAGAGCGAAATGCTCACGTTGCCGGGAATCTGCCGATTCCGAGGCCAAAAAAAGGCTCCACCCTGCGATGGAGCCTGAAATTCGATTGGTAATGAAAATGGGTGAGGCTGCCTCAGGCTGCCTGCTTCTCCAGCGCTTTTTTGGACGTATCGATGAGCTTTTCAAATGCAACCGGATCATTGACTGCAATCTCGGAAAGCTGCTTGCGGTCGAGTTCGATGCCAGCAAGCGAAATACCCTTTACAAAGCGGCTGTAGTTGATGCCGTGGGGGCGCACTGCAGCGTTGATGCGCACGATCCAGAGCTGACGAAATTCGCTCTTCTTTTTGCGGCGATCCCGGTAGGCAAATTTTTCGGCGCGTTCAACGGCGTCTTTGGCGTAGCGGTAAAGGCGTGACTTATTTCCCCAGTATCCTTTGGCTTTATTCAGGACCTTGCGCCGTCTTGCGCGGGAAGCGGGTGCATTTCTAGTTTTAGGCATGGCTTGAAAAAATGAGTTGGCTTAATGTCAGGAAGCGCGAAGCAGTCAGTTCAGTCCAGGATTGCCTTCTTGAGCATGGCAGTGAAGCCCTTGGATACCTCGTGGTCCTTGCCCATGGAGTTGCGCTGTTTCTTCGTCTTGTTGCGCAGCAAGTGACGATGGCCGGGCTTGCGGCGCATGAGCTTGCCACTTCCGGTCACCTTGAAACGCTTCGCGATGGATTTCTTTGTCTTTTGCATGGTTACCAATCTATTAAAACCGTCTGATATTGGAGGTTGCCGGGGAAAGTTCAAGCGGTTTTTTGGGAGTGAGGTCAAAAAAACGACGCCCCGCAGCCGCAAGACAATATTCCAGATCGATTCCGATGCGACGATTTGTGGCTTTTTCTTCGGAGTCTGGGACATTCCTTAGAATGCATAGTTTTATCGTGGACCGCCCAGATGGAATTCGCTAGACAAGCGGATTTCACTCAACCCCCAATTGAATAAGACCCACATGAACTTGAATTTGAATGACTTTCTCAAAGCGAATGGTCTGGATGCGACCCGCCATGATTTTGATCGGGAGGTGTCCCGTTTCCAGGAGGCGATGGACGCTGGCTTACAAGGAAAGGAGAGTTCACTTCGCATGTTGCCAACCTTTGTGGGTGTGCCTGAGGACATCCAGCCGAATCATAAGGTTCTGGCCATTGATCTCGGCGGAACAAATCTGCGCGCAGGATTGATCGGATTTGACGCGAATGCTGAGGCATCGGTGCTCGAGCTTCGCAAACGCAAGATGCCCGGGCACGACACTCGTGTTGGGCGCGACGAAGTCTTTGATGCGATTGCCGAACTGACCGTGGACTGGCTCGACCAGACGGAGCAAGTTGGATTCTGTTTTTCCAATGCGTTTGAGTTTCAGGAGAATGGGGATGCCAAGGTTCTTCACTTTGGCAAGGAACTCCAGGTGGATGGCATGGTCGGGTCACTGCTCATTGAAAATCTGCGGGCTGCCTGGGTTCGCAAGGGATCGACCCGTGAGGTGAAAGTGGTCGTGCTCAATGACACGGTTTCCACCCTGCTGATGGGAAAACTGCTCTACCCCCGACGCAAGGTTTCGGATTTCATCGGTTTCATTCTCGGGACTGGCATGAATATCTCTTACCTCGAGGCAAATGAATGCATCACCAAGCTCAATAATTTCGTACCGGGGCGCAAGCAGGTGATCAACACAGAGTGTGGTGACTATGCGGGCTTTGAGCAGTCGCATTTTGACAAATTGCTGGATGCAACCACCACAAACCAGGGGCACTATCTCATGGAAAAAACCATGTCGGGAGCCTTTGTCGGACGACTCGTTGCGGTGGTCATCAACGAAGCGGTTAAGCAGGGGTGCGTAAAATCGGCGGTACCCGAGCGACTGTCGACCAAACACGTGAATGATTTTCTGCTTGGCAAAGGTGGGTCGGACAATCCCTTGATTGCGAACTGCGAAGCGAATGCTGCAAACTTCGAGGATTATTTTACGATCATCAACGAAGTCTTGAAACGGGCGGCCAAGTTTGCCGCCATTGCATTGGTGGCCACAGCGACACGATCTGGATCGAGGGACAATTTTTCGGCGCCGCTGCTCTTGTCGATTGATGGATCTTCCTATGCGGGAGAATACTTTTATCGTGAACGCATTGAGGCTTATCTGTGGAAGCACCTGCGTAAAAAACACGGCATCTGCTTCCAGATCATCCGGCCGGAGAACGCATCGCTGCTGGGTGCATCGGTCGCGGCACTTGGCTCACAATTGGGCTGAGCATAGTTGAGCGAAAAACGAAAGTTTCTCAGGTATTGCAGCCCGCGATCCGTAATTGCGGATTATCAATAGCAGCGAATGCAGTGCTTGCGGTTGGATAAGGAAGTTGCAGAGTTGGAGCGCTATGAGTTTTGGAGAACAGTTTGTGTGGGGGGCGGCGACCTCCTCTTTTCAGATTGAGGGTGGATTTGACCAGGATGGGCGCGGTGCGTCGATCTGGGATGAATTCACGCGATTGCCCAACCGCGTGATGCGGAATCACGGCGGGGAACTGGCGTGTGATCATCGCAACCGCTACCGGGAGGATGTGAAGCTGATGGCGCAGATCGGATTGAAGGCATACCGGTTCTCCATTGCCTGGCCTCGTGTGATGCCGGATGGAACAGGTTCGATCAGTGAGCAGGGGCTGGATTTCTACAGTGATTTGGTGGATGCTCTGCTGGAGCATGGCATCACACCCTGGGTCACCCTGTACCACTGGGATTTGCCATGGTCTCTGCATTTGCGGGGAGGTTGGCTCAACCCGGAAATCTCCGATGCATTTGAGGCGTACGCCGAAGCGGTTGTCAAACGGTTGGGGGATCGCGTGACGCATTGGATGACGATCAATGAACCGCAGGTCATCACGTGCATGGGCTATGCGGACGGCAGTTTTGCTCCCGGACTCAAGCTGTCGCTCAAGGAACTGTGCATCGTTTCCAAAAACCTGCTCTTGTCACACGGAAAAGCGGTGCGCGTGATTCGTGGAATTCAGGGTGAGCGGGCACAGGTGGGTTGGGCACCTGTCGGAGTGTTAACTCAGCCGCTCGAGGTGAAGCAGGCTCATGTGGATGCGGCGCGACAGGCGACCTTTGATGTTCGCGCACCTGGGGATCACAGTCCCGCGCAGCTCAGGCAGACCTTTTGGAACAGCGCTTGGTGGATGGATCCGGTGTATCGGGGGACTTTTCCCGAAGTGGCATTGCAGCGATTTGGCAACCACATCCCACGGGATTTTGAGCAGGGCCTCGACATCATCTGTCAACCCGCCGATTTTTTCGCCGCGAACATCTATATTTCCGAATTTGCGGAAAGCGACGGAAACGGGGGGTATCGACAGGTGGACCCCGGGCCGGATACAGCGTCCAATACGATGGGGTGGGATATTTGTCCGGATGCGCTGTATTGGGGTGCTCGTTTTTTTCACGAACGCTATCAGTTGCCCATCGTGGTGACCGAAAATGGAATTCCGCAGACGGACCTGCTGGTGGACGGCAAGGTCAGCGATCCCAATCGCATCGAATTCATGTCGGCATACCTTAAGGGATTGAAGCAGGCGTCAAGGGAAGGAGTGCCCGTGCACGGCTATTTCTACTGGTCCTTGATGGACAATTTTGAGTGGAGCAGTGGATACAAGCAGCGATTTGGCATTGTGCATGTGGACTATGCCACACAGCGACGCACGCTCAAGCAGTCAGCGCACTGGTATGGGGATGTCATTCGCAGCAACGGTGCAATCCTCGGCTAAGGGAGGAATCGCACGCCAGAGAGGGCAAGTTCCCATCTGTGAAAGGGTGTTCGGTGTGTGATTGTGCACAGCCGTGAAAAGCGAGCAAAAACGCGCGCTGCAGGGGATAAATGTATTGCATGTTGCGAGTTTTGCTATATCGCGTTGTTGTTTTGCACGATTTCACCATCGCGTAGATTTCAACAGGAAATATTCAAATGACAGACTTATCAAAGTGCAGGAACATCGGGATCTTTGCCCACGTTGACGCGGGAAAGACGACGACATCAGAGCGAATTTTGAAGCTCACCGGTATGATTCACAAGATCGGTGAAGTGCACGACGGCGCGGCCACCACCGACTTCATGGAACAGGAGCAGGAACGGGGAATTACGATTCAGTCCGCTGCGGTGACCTGTGAGTGGAAGGGGCACAAATTCAACGTTATCGATACTCCAGGGCACGTGGATTTCACCATTGAAGTGTATCGTTCGCTGAAGGTACTTGACGGTGGCATCGGTGTTTTCTGCGGATCCGGAGGTGTGGAACCCCAATCCGAAACGAACTGGCGCTACGCAAATAATTCGAGGGTTTCCCGCCTGATTTTTGTCAACAAACTCGACCGTGTCGGAGCTGATTTTTATCGTGTTGTCAAACAGATCGAAAAAGTGCTCGGCGCAAACCCACTGGTCATGGTGCTTCCGATCGGAGCGGAGAGCAATTTTGTCGGTGTGGTTGATCTGCTCTCGATGAAGGCCTACATCTGGGATGACAGCGGAGATCCGACGAATTTTCACATTGAGGACGTTCCTGCAGACATGCTGGAAAAGGCACAGGAATACCGTGAAAAGCGGGAGGTGTGTACGCAATATGGCTCGGTGCTGATCCTGGACGAGGTAATGACCGGGTTCCGCTTCGGGCTTCAGGGAGCGCAAGGCTACTACGGGATTGAAGCCGACCTGACCACCCTGGGAAAGGTCATCGGCGGCGGTATGCCGGTGGGCGCATTTGGCGGCAAGCGAGAGATCATGGAGATGATCGCACCGCTGGGACCGGTGTACCAGGCGGGCACGTTATCGGGCAACCCGATCGCCATGGCAGCGGGTCTGGCGACCCTGGAACTGATAGCACAACCCGGCTTCTATGATCCGATACTGCAGCGCACCAGCGCGCTTTGCGAAGGCTTGCGGGAAGCGGCCCAGTCCGCAGGCGTTCCCTTCACCACCAATCATGCGGGCACTATGTTCGGAGGTTTTTTTACCGCCGAGGACAACGTCTGCAACTACCAGCAGGTCATGGCGTGTGACAACACAGCTTTCAATCGCTTTTTCCACCTGATGCTGGAACAGGGCATTTACCTGGCTCCT
>JBEGIR010000037.1 GCA_040224245.1 Puniceicoccaceae bacterium
CTTCGTTTGACGCTCCGGAAATTTCAGAACTGTTTGGAACCTGGGGGAATCCTGATCTCACGCCCGAAACTGGTAGCAACTTTGATATTGGCATGGAGCAGGTGTTTACGGATCAGCTGCGCGGTGGCATCACTTTTTTCAGGATCGGCATGGATGACCACATCGAATACCTGAGGAGTACAAATCAATACGCCAACGTCGACTGGGAAAGCACGGGCTTGGAAAGCTATCTCGAATGGGATGTGAACCAGCAGCTCATGCTGCGAGTCGGTCACACCTGGGCGGATGCCGAACGCAAGGGAGTGGACGATACACTGCTGTTTCATTCACCCGAGCACACGCTCAGCCTGATGGTGGATTTCAGCATGCTCGATGATCGCCTGCAGCATGCGATTACGATTCAATACGTAGATGAACGGGAGACCTGGGATGGTCCTGTGGATGCATTTACAGTGGTGGATTGGAGCACGCGTTTTCAAGTCAACGAGCAGGCGTCCGTTTGGTTGCGCGTCGAAAACCTCTTGGATGAAACCTATGAGGAGATCCTCTACTATCGTGCTCCGGGACTTGGGGTGTTTGGCGGGTTCAAGCTGGAATTTTGAGATTTGCCGTCAGTCGAAGGATGGGCAGGTTGACTTGTTCGCCTTGCCCATCCACATTCTTCAAGACCATGCATTGCTGTTTCTTTCAGAGAAATCAGAACCGAAGCCACCGAACGCACGGTGGCTTGTTTGCTTTCCTGCTGATCGGTATCACCTTGCAGTTCGCCGGAGTCCCCAGCGCTGCTGCCAGTGAACTGAAGTATGCCCGGAATTTTCAGATTCAGGAGCAGGACGGTTACCGTTTGATTACCGTCAGTCAGCCCTATGAGGGGGCGGGTGATGTACAATACCGCTACGTCCTCTATCCGCGTGGATCGGAGCGTCCTTTGAGTGTGCAGGCGGATGCCTATGTGGAGGTACCGGTTCGGCGGGCGATTGTGCTATCCACTACCTTTCTGGCCGCACTCGACATCCTCGACGCAGAGGACCAGCTGGTGGGTGTGGGGGCGCATCGCTATGTCAATACCCCCAGCGTTCTCGAACGCATAGCGGACGGGCACATCATTGAGGTAGGTTCCGAGACGATGAAGAATCTGGAGTTGATGGTATCTGCTGAACCCGAAGTGATTTTCACCAACATTGTAGGCAGCCCCGATTATGACATTCATCCCGGACTGGACGCGATGGGCATTGCGTCAGTGATCACTGCAGCCTATATGGAGCGCAACCTGCTGGCCCGTGCGGAGTGGATCAAGTTCCTCGCTGCATTTTTTGGAAATGAGTCGGCGGCAATCGCGCATTTTGATGCAGTCGAAGCACGTTATCTGACACTGCGGGAGCAGGTTGAATCGATTGCTGAACGCCCTTCCGTTTTGGCAAATGTACCTTGGGGAAATGTATGGTATATCCCATCGGGCACGAGTTTTCTCGCGAATCTCATCCGTGATGCGGGTGGGGAATACCTCTGGAGTGATCTTCATACCGAAGGGCCGGCTCCGATGGATTTTGAATCGGTCTATGCGCGTGCGATTGACGCAGAAGTGTGGATCAACTGTGGATACCTCAACACGCTCGACGCTATGCGGGCACAGGATGAGCGCTACCTTGACTTTCGAGCGGTGAAGGCAGGGCGCATTTTCAGCGAGACGGGACGTGTGGGCGAAGGGGGAGGAAACGACATCTGGGAACGGGGATTTGCCTGGCCGGACGAGATTTTGGCAGATGTCGTGCACATGTTGCACCCGGACCTGTTGCCAGAGCATGAACTGATCTATTATCGCTGGGTCCGCTGACCTTGAAGTCCCTTAAGGCATGATGTCCAGACAACACAGTCCGATGACAGGTGATAGTCGTGCTTTAGCCGGGAGAACTGCGAAGCTTCCGGTTTTTTTGACCGGGTGGATGCGCATCGGAATCAGCATGAGTGCGGCTCTGTTTGCGCTGGCTGTGATCTTTCTTGCCAGTCTCTCTTTTGGATCGGTGCGCATTCCGATTGCAGATGTGATTGCGGTGTTGACCGGAGGTGAGGCGAGCCGGGAAGTCTTTGAAAAAATCATATTGGGCATCCGGTTGCCGCGTGCGATTACTGGAGTGTTTGCGGGTGCTGCGCTCTCTCTCGCGGGCCTTCAGATGCAGACCATCTTTCGCAATCCACTGGCCGACCCCTTTGTGTTGGGAGTCAACTCGGGAGCAAGCCTGGGCGTTGCCTTGGTGATTCTCATGATCGGTCCCGGGAGTGCGGCCTTGCTTGCAGGCCTGGGAGGGTTTGGCAACGCTTCTGTGGTCGTGGCGGCTTCGCTGGGGGCAGGTTTGGTATTGGCGTTGATCATGGTGCTTTCACTACGGGTAGATCTCATGACGCTGTTGATCATGGGGTTGATGGTGGCCTATGCGACCTCCGCTGTCGTGAGCATTCTCATGTTTTTTGCAATGCCCGAACGACTGCAGGCCTTCTTCGCTTGGACATTTGGCAGTTTTGGAACCGTGACCTGGTCACAAATGACAGTGCTGGCTCCGGCAGTTGTGATCGGCACGCTGATGTCTCTGGTCGCAACCAAATCGCTCAATGCCTTTCTGCTCGGTGAAGCCTATGCGGTGAGCCTTGGCGTCCGTATCCTGCTCTGGAGAACCTGGGTGTTGATTGCAGCTTCGATTCTGACAGGTGCCGTCACCGGATTTTGTGGGCCGATTGGATTTATTGGTGTGGCAGTTCCACATTTATGTCGTTCCCTGCTGCAAAGCTCGGACCACCGGGTGCTCTTTCCTTTTGTGATTGTAATGGGAGCAACTATCGCCCTGTTCGCGGATTTCATCGCGCAGGTTCCTGGATCCAATGTCGTGTTGCCGCTCAATGCAATCACGGCTCTGATTGGAGCACCCATTGTCATCTGGCTCCTGCTCCGTAAACGCAACCTTCGCCAGGCTTTTGGCGAGCACGCTTCCTGATACTGATGGTGCGCAACGATAATGTTTTGCTTGAAATCCGGGATTTGGCGATTGGTTACCCCAAACAACGTCAGACACCTTTGTATGACGGACTGAACCTGAAGTTGGGAAAGGGAACATTGACCTGTCTGATGGGTCCAAATGGTTCCGGGAAAAGCACCTTGATCAAGACCTTGACGGGATTGATCCCGCCGATTCGTGGAAGCATTGCCTATCGCGGGGATGCGCACTTGTTAAAATATGCGCGCGAGCGGGCACGCACCTTTGCAGTCGTGCTCACCTCAAATCCGACCTTTGGAATGCTCCGTGTGCGCGAAGTGGTTGCGATCGGGCGTCATCCTCACACCAAATGGACGGGCAATTTTTCTCCTCGTGATCTCGAGCAAGTGCAATGGGCGCTCGAGGCCGTGCATGCCGAAACGCTTGCCGAACGCTGGGTCCATACACTCAGCGACGGAGAGCGACAGCGTGTGATGATTGCACGTGCACTTGCCCAGGAGACCCCGATCATTTTTCTGGATGAGCCGACTGCTTATTTGGATCTGCCACACAAAATTGAGCTGATGCACATCCTCTGCAAGTTGACACGACAGTGTGGACTGACGCTGTTGATGAGCACTCACGAACTCGAGATGGCTTTGCAACATGCGGATCAACTCTGGTTGCTCGGCAATGAAGGTGTCTGTGCATCGGGGGTGCCGGAGGATTTGCTGCTTTCCGGAAATCTGGAATCGGTATTTCAACGCGATTTCCTGAGCTTTGATCGTGCTCGCGGAGTGTTCCATTCACAGGCGGTCTTGCATTCTTTTGCGTGCCTTTCCGGGGATGAAATTGCGGTGCGCTGGACCCGAAACGCGCTTGAAAAACTCGGAATTGGTGTGTCGCAAGACTCAGGTGCGACTTTGAATATTGAAGTGAGTGGAACCGGTAGCAAGGCGGAAGACACATATCGCTGGACGTGCCAAAATCTCACCAACGGGGAACGCTATGTCGGCGAGAGCCTGCAGGGGTTGTTGACCTGGATTCGCTCGCACCGGAATGCAGAGTTTTTGAATGAGAAGGTATTGCCTGAAACGTGAAGCTGTGATAGGCATCGAATTGTTCGCAGCATGATTCGAAATACCAAACAACGGGATGTGCTTCGCAAGGTGATGCGGGAGGCGGATCGTCCACTTTCACCGGCTGAAATTCATCAATTGGCATTGATCCACTATCCAAAGATGGGCTTGCGAACGGTGTACCGTCACATCAAGGACATGATCGAAAATAGTCAACTGGCGGGCATTGACTATCCGGGCCAACCCGTTCGCTATGAACTTGTGGATGATCGCGGCAGTCGGCCGCATCTGATCTGTCGGGGTTGTGAGCGTGTCTTTGACCTTCCGATTGAGGAACCTGAAGTGGAATACCCGAAGCTGGATGATTTTGTCATTGAAGGTCACGAAGTCGTGTATTTTGGATTCTGCCGGGAGTGTAGTGATCATCAATCCTGAACCCAACCTGGTTTGTCCCTACGCTTCGGTATGGGTGGCGGGTAACGGAAGCTCCTGGCTCGTCCCAGATGATGGACCCATTTTCAGAATGAGAATTGAACTCTCGGAATGGGATTCTGTAGTGGGATTTGGAAAAATCCCGAATCGTCGGAGTAGCACGCAACAAGCGTGCACAGTCCCTGTTCTCCCGAACAGGGCTACAAGGGACGAATCTTGTCGGGCGTATTTTAACGCGAATAGCGACTTGTCGGGCGTAGCTTTAGCGTAGACCGAAGCGTTGTTCCATAAATGAATATTGCCTGACTTCCTACTCCTAAATTCTAGCTCCTGGCTCCTCCCAAAGGCACGCAGCGTTGCGAACAATCACTGCCCAATGGTGCTGATGTGAATCCCCAAAAACGGTATCCACTCCAAGGGGCAGTAGGTGGGTGGATGCGTTTGGCCTGCGCCAGACGCATCCAAAACAAGAATCCTTCAGGGCTTCACATCCTTCCATCCGGGTATGCACCACGGCGAAGGGCACCTGTCTGGGGAAGCCCAAGTAGTTCCCGAATGGGAGCTGGCAGAGTGTCCACGGCGGTGTTGCCTGGGAAGGTCGTAAGCAGCGAGATGTTGCGCAGTCGCAGGTTCTTGAGAATCGGACCCGGGTAGTTGCCCATCTCCGTGTGTACTGCAAAATCCGGAAAGTCTGCCTCCAATTCTTCCAGCGTTGTGTAAGTCCGGGTACAGGCTTCGGCTCCATCGACGGGTGCAATCGAGATCAGTCCGGCGTGGTTTCCGCCCTGTTCCCTTACCAGCACATTGGAGTGCATGGTTGCAATCTGGGAGTCGGTGAGTTCTCCGCAAAGACTTTTGCTCTGTCCGATGCGGATAAGGGGTTGATCGTAGCTGGGATCAGTGATCAACAAGTTGTTGGCGATCACATGACCCACACGTTCATCCACATCGGGGCCTGTGGCAGGATGCCATCCGAAGTGATCTGCTGCGGCACTGCGGGGCGTGCGGTCAATCGCAAGTCCACTGTTCACGAAGGTGTTCTGGTAGATTTCGGCATTGCGCGCGTTGAGGATCCAGAGACCCTTGTCACAGTTGACAAAGACATTGCCTGCGCAGATGGCCATTTGCGATATCTCGAAAAAGAATCCGTTCTGCGTATTCTCCACCCAGTTGTTGATGAAGACCGCACGGTCGTTGCCCACATCCCACCAGACTCCGCTGGAGTCGGGGTTATCAATGATGAGGTTATCCCTCACCACCACATCATCGCACTGGTTGAAGATTTTGATCGCGGTGGCGTAGTAGCCAGTGATGGGTTCCACATTGGTTCTTGTGACAATGTTGCGTTCCAGGAGGGCGTTTGCCGATGCGAGGATGAAGATTCCCTCAGTACTGGTATCGGCGATCAAATTGTGGCGGAAGACCATGTTGTCTCCCCGGAAATATCCGGCAACACGCGAGCAATATTGGATGGTCAGGTCTTCGAGCGTGGTTCCAACGATGTCTTGACCGTAGGTGCCGGGTTCCATCGGTCCTTCGGGGTCGATCCCTTCGATCTCAATGGCACGGTAGGCATATTGTGAGAGAGTCAGTCCACGGAATACTGGTCCGACGCCATCGTTTGATTTTCCGTGAACGTCTTCGGTGGTGCGGGTGAAGCCGCCGTCCCAGGCGGTGATTTCCATCAAGTGATCGCTAGGGTCGAAATTCACATAGACATATCCCTGCTCATAGTCGATGACATAGGAGTTCTCATCCAGTTCGCCTTCCCAGCCCTTTGCTCCGAGCAGCTGGCCATCGCGAAACACCATGTCGTTGTTGAAGAACCAGGGTGGGGTGTACATGCCCTCACGGCCACGGCGCCACCAGTCTGCGGGAGCTGCAGGAAACAGCGTTTCCCAGCGTGTCCTCCAATATCCGTCCCGCACCGATTCCCACTCGGTGGCGATTCGCGTTCCTTTGAGAACTGGTTTTTCGTCAAGATAGGGTTGGAACGTGATGCCCTGGTTGAAAACGAGTTCACCGGTGCGATAGGTCCCTCCTCGAAGAATGATTGCCGTGCCCGTCGTTGCTTCGCGGACGGCAGATGCCAGATCGGTTGGCTCATCGAGCGTCGCACCGGTGTGGGTTGCACTGCCATCGGGACTCACGTAGATGACGCGAGTTGCATCGGCGGGGATTTCATAGGTTAGGTGACGAGGGCCATAGGGACCTCCCGATGGGGCTGCCGTAAGCACGCCGCAGCACAGGATTGCCAGAAGGGATAAACACAGGGATTTGGGTATTGTTTTCATGGATAAAACGTTTAATTGTTGTAGGTTTACCAAAACCTGTGGCTTTTCAACTGGAAACGACCAAGCGTCCGCAGGAACAATGAATGTGCTTGTGATTTGAGAGGTGCAAGGCACGCAAGGGGGATTTAGAAGCTAGGAGCTAGGAGTCAGGGGGGTCTGAGGTTCTCAAAGATCATCATCTTTTGTAGCCATGTTCGGGAGAACATGGACCCGTGCACGTTCATCCAACAGTACTGCGACGTTTCGGGCTTCGCAAAAGCTACGCCCGACAAGTCGCTAGTCGCGATAAAATACGACCGACAAGATTCGTCCCTTGTAGCCATGTTCGGGAGAACATGGACCCGTGCGCCCTGCACCGTCCGCTACTCCAATGCTTCGGGATTTTCCCTAATCCCGCTACAAGGAGGATCACCGCCCCAGGTGCTTGTCTGGGCGCGCGGTATACACCCTTGCTGCCGGGCGCTTAGCACTCTGGGCTTGCCTTCTTCGAAGTCACTGGTATCGATGAAGTTATCGTTTCTCAGCATTGCTGGTCACGCATCTGTGCCGCGATCATCCTGGAACGTTGTCTCTATTGGCCTTCACCCTTCACCCCGAACATCTGGCACCGAACATGTTGAGTGGAAAATCTGTCTTAATCACCGGTGGAACCGGTTCCTTTGGTCAGGCGTTTGTGGAGCGGGTGCTGAAAGAGTATCCGGATGTGCATCGCCTGATTGTGTTTTCCCGTGACGAGCTCAAGCAGCACGAGATGCAGCAGGTTTTCCCCGTGCACCAATACCCGTGCATGCGGTATTTTATTGGGGATACCCGGGATCTTCAGCGCTTGCAGCTGGCGCTTCGCAGTGTGGATGTCGTGGTACACGCTGCGGCACTCAAGCAAGTGCCAGCGGCAGAATACAACCCAATGGAGTGTGTGAAAACCAATGTCATTGGCGGGCAGAATGTCATTGACGCCTGCTTGGCGAACGGGGTGAAGAGCGTGATCGCGCTGTCCACCGACAAGGCGGCAAGTCCGATCAATCTCTACGGAGCCACCAAACTGGTGTCGGACAAACTTTTTGTCTCGGCAAATCAGCTTGCCGGGGACCGGGACATTCGTTTTTCGGTGGTGCGCTATGGCAACGTGGCGGGGTCGCGAGGTTCGGTGATTCCGTTTTTCCGCAAGGTAGTGCAGGACAATCTTCCCGAGCTTCCCATCACGGATGAACGCATGACGCGCTTCAGCATCACTCTGCAGGAGGGCGTGGATTTTGTGATGCGCTCATTGCAGCGCATGCAGGGAGGTGAAACATTTGTGCCGAAGATCCCCTCCTTTCGCGTGATGGATCTTGCGCGCATCATGGCACCGGATCGCAAGCTCAAATTCGTCGGCATTCGCCCGGGGGAGAAGTTACATGAGATCATGATTCCGAGGGATTGCAGTCACGAATGCATTGAATTTGAGGATCATTACGTGATGAAACCGTCCATTCATTGGGCACGGCGTGGAGAGTTTTCAACGAACCGGCTCGGCGAAGTGGGACGGCCTGTGGAATCGGATTTTGAGTACAGCTCGCAGAGTAACGAGCGATTTCTCAGCGATGCGGAACTGGCGGATCTGGTGCAGCGGGTATGATTCCCTATGGGCGACAGTCGATCCATGAGGATGACATTGCGGCAGTGCTTCGAGTGTTGCGCTCGGATTATTTGACCACCGGTCCTGAAGTTGAAGCGTTTGAGCAGGAGTTTGCACGCTACGTAGGTGCTGAGCATGCGGTGGCGGTGAGCAGTGCAACTGCCGCGCTTCACCTGCTCATGATCGCGATGAAACTCAATCCGGGAGATCGTGTATTGACGAGTCCGAATACTTTCCTGTCCAGCGCGAATGCCGTTGCCTTTTGCGGTGCCATTCCAGACTTTTGTGATACCAATGCAAGTGGGAATCTGGATCTGCGGAGCCTGCAAGAGTGTTGGCAAGAGGATGTGCGGGGCGTGGTCGTGGTGGACTATGCCGGGCAACCCGCCGACCTGCCTGGGATTTCGGAATGGGCACGTTCAAAAGGTGGATTTGTGATCGAGGATGCGAGCCATGCGCTGGGTTCCCGTTTCGAGCGGGATCAACAGCGGTATTTTACGGGTGGTCATCCCTGGGCTGATGCGACGGTGTTTTCGTTTCATCCGGTGAAAACGCTGACGACTGGGGAGGGAGGCATGATCACAACCGCAGACGCACGACTGGCCGAGCAGCTGCGTCGGCTGCGCCATCATGGTGTGGAGCGCGAAGCGGAGCGATGGTTGCTGGCAGACGAATGCGGAGCGGGACCGTGGTACTATGAGATGCAGGAGTTAGGATACAACTACCGCATTACGGATCTGCAATGTGCGCTGGGGCGTTCGCAGTTGAAGCGGATCGAGGAAATAGTGCAGCGTCGGCTCGACATCGTGCGGGCCTACGATGAGGCATTTCACGATTTGAAGGGATTTAGCGTTCCTGTGATGGAATCGTGGCTGCAAGATTCCCGAATCACGGATGTTCGCTGCGGCTGGCATCTCTATTCTCCACAGCTTGATTTTGCAGAATGGGGATCAGACCGTAACAGCTTCATGAACGATCTTCGGCAACTGGGAGTGGGTTCGCAGGTGCTCTATTTGCCCGTGCACCTGCAGCCTTGGTATCGTCGAGAGTTCGGATATGGACCCGGAAAATGTCCGCACGCCGAACGTTTTTTTGAGAAAACGATCAGCCTGCCACTCTTCGCAGGAATGTCGGATGCACAGGTTTCCACGGTAATTCAAGCAGTTCGCAGCCTTGCTGCAAAGCGAAGGTAAAGGAGATGGGGGCGTCGAAACGATTGTTGATCCGTGCCGACGCAAGTGTCGGAGTGGGGCATGGGCATGTGCTCCGCATGCTGGCACTGGCGCAGGCATGGCAGCGGATGGGAGGCGAGGTGTATTTTGTGTGGATCGATGGCCCCCAGCACTTGGTTGAAAAACTGAAACTGGAAGGCTGTGAATTCAGGCAAATTCCGAAACGGGTGCAGGTGGGGTCGATCACGGATGCAAGCAATACTGCGCAGTGGGCAACAGAACTTGGCGCATCGGTTGTGGTGTTGGACGGATATGGCTTCGGCGAAGCGTATGCACAGGCATTGAAGGCTCAACTGCGTTGCCCTGCTGTCTGTGTGGTGGATGCGGAACCCTCAGTGCACTTGCTCCATTTCGCCGATGCGGTGCTCTACCCCGGTTTTGTGGAAAGCACAATGGATGCGAACGCCTCAGAAAGGCTGTGGAAGGGGCGAGACTTTGTGCTCATCCGGAACGAATTTATCGATGCGCTTGAGCTGCGAGTGCTGTCACCCGCATTGTCGGACGCTAGCAGGGCAGTGCACTTGCTCATTGGGCTGGGGGGCAGCGACCCATGCACTGCGAGCGAACTCATTCTTGCGGCATTGCTGAAACGGCTGAAAGGGCACGCGATACTGCATACCCTCAAGGTTCGCCTGATTGTGGGCGGCTCGAATCCACACCTGCATGCCCTCGAGCGCTTGATGTCCCAAATACCATCGGAATGTGGTTGGGAACTTTGCCTGGATGTGTCCGACATGCCTGCGCAGCTGCAATGGGCAGATGGCGTCATCACGGCGGCAGGTGGTATGTTCTGGGAGTGGCAGCTATTTCAACTGCCGGGAGCCATCGTAGCGATTGCCGACAATCAGTGCCCGCTCTATCATCATGCGGTTGCATCAGGCTGGGCAACGGGACTGGGGGATTTGGCGCAGGATGAGAAAGCACTGGATGAGGTTGGCTTGAACCGATGGATTGACTCTCTGCTCGCTGGGGATATCCAGACATGCTCGGTCGCTCTGATCGACGGCCTGGGCGCGCAGCGGACGGCAGATCGTCTCATGGCTTTGGTGAGGAGAAAGGAGAAAGAAGTAAGGAGCTGGAAGTAAGGAGTCAGAAGTAAGGAGTAGCGGGATTTGGAAAAATCCCGAAGCGGCGGAGTGGAATGCGTTTTTGTGAAAAAGTAACACACGCGAACGGATCCCCATTCTCCTCCCGGATTAATTGTCAAAGCGGCGCAAGGGATTGAGGTGTTCCCACTCCATGCGCACGAGCTGACCATCCTTGAACTGGTGGTTGGATTCGGTGACTACGATTTCTCCGGGTTTGAGTCCTTCCAGAATTTCGATCTCGAGCAGATTGGAAAATCCAATGGTTACGGGTTGCTTGCGGATGCGGCGATTTTCGACCACCAGCACATGTCCCTCGTAAACGGCCTGGGATGGTACAACAACGGCGTTGGGTCGGGAATCAGCAATGACGATGATTTCGCCCGTAAGTCCCGGAACACGTTGCTCCGGTGCCATTTCTGCGTCGATGTAAATCTCAAACTTTTGAGTTTCCGGATTCGCAGTTGGAAGAATCTGTGCAACTTCACCCTGGAAGACCGTGTTTGGAAAAGCCTTGAGACGCAATTCCACAGGGTAACCGACCTTCACACGGTCGTAGTCGGTTTCGGAGATCAACCCTACAATGAGACGTCGTTCATCAATCATGCGGATGACCGCCTGTCCCTGTTGCACATGATCCCCCTTGCGTGCCATGACCTCCACAATGGTGCCGTCAATCGGACTGTGCAACTCCATGCGGTCAAGGGAGTATTGGGTCTTTTCGATGTTGTTCTGCAAGGTCTTGAGGTCGAGTTCTTCGCGAAGTTCCCGCCGGGCAAGGTTGTCCTCAGCCTGTGCGAGTTCGCGTTCTGCCTTTTCCAGTTCTTCCTGAGGTATGCGTCCCTGGCTGAGGAGTTCAGCAGTTCTGCGGAGTCCCCCACGCTTCCGTCGGAGTTCAATTTCGTCATCTCTAGGAAGTTTTCCTTCGGTCTCTTGGTAGGCCTCCTCAATCATGAGCAGTTCCATCGCCAATTCCAGTTCCTCGGTGTCCAACTGCATGAGTAGTTGACCCCTGGCAACGTCCTGTCCGATTGAGACCTGATCATTGAGTACTGTTCCTCCACGTTCAAATCGCAGTGTCAAGGTGTGAACATCACTGAGTTCCGCGATACCAAACACGATATCGCGGGCCGTTTTCTGTTCGGCACGAGATACATAAGCGACCGGGATAGCGTTGGAAAAGAACTGGTAGATGCCAACTGCCAGCAAAACCGCAACGAATCCCCAGATGATCCACTTGCGTGCACGACGAAACCGGCTGGAAGTTTCAACGGAATCCTCCAAGTCTTCGGGGTGGGTTATGGCTGGTTCATGCATCAGATTCGAATTTGGACATGGCAAAGGTCTGTTTCAATCAAAGATTTTTGGGATGGCAGAAAAAATGAAAATACTGACGGGACCAAGTCTGTAGGGGGTGTTCTGGAATTTCATTGCACGAAGCGAACCGAGGTTTTCCTTGGGTTGGATTTTTCAACTGGATGCTTTGTGTGATTCGGATTCGAAAAGTAAAGATTCGGGGTTTGACAGAGCTTCAAAAAAAATTGAAATGTTTGAATGTGCATTCTGCACCTGATTCGATCTTCCTTCTACTCCGATTTCCTCCTCATTTTCACCTGGTAACCGGATGCGGTAGCTTGCCTGAAGGGCGGGAAGGAGTAAGAACTCTCCATGCTACTGTATCTGCTGAACATCGTTCGTCCAATGGACTCCCTAGATGCGCTGCGCGCCCATATGTTCCTTCGGAACGACATGCAAGAGAAACAATGGAAAAAACATGCCGTTTTGCGTGAGCAAAGCACCTGTGCCCTGCAGGGGCACTTGTGGTGAGCGAGTCGAACCATCTAGCGAAGCGGTGTTACAATCCTCTTCTTCAACATCGTTCGTCCGGTGGACTCACTAATGCGCTTCGCGCCCACATGTTCCGCAAGCGGAACGACATGCTAGAAAAACATGCCGTCCGGCGCAGACGGACATATGTGCACCGCAGGTGCATCTAGCGAGCGTAGAGAGCGGTGTTCAAAAATCTTATCTTTTTCATTGTTGCACCTGACGGTCTCACCCGATTCTGCTGCTGTCGGACTGAATGCCAAAGAATTTGACTGAATTTAAGCGAAAATATGCGTGTTGAAAACCGAGAAACAAGTGATGATCCCGAGGTTGCGATTATTCAGCCGGGGGAGCCGATCTGGCGCTTCCACTGGAATGAAGTGTGGCAGTATCGCTATCTGCTGAAGTTCCTCGTGCTGCGGGACATTCGCCTGATCTACAAGCAGACGATCTTGGGTCCGGTGCACCTCTTCATCCGCCCCATCATCATGACGCTGGTTTTTCAGCTCGTGTTCAGCGAATTCGGACAAATCCCCACTGATGGCATTCATCCTTTTCTTTTTTACTTTGCCAATCATACCCTTTGGGCCTTTTTTGCGGGAGTGTTCACCGCATCGTCAAATGTGTTCTCGAGTGGAAAAACTCTCATGAGCAAAGTCTACTTTCCGCGAATCATTCCAGTTTTCAGCGCTGTGCTGATGAATGCAGTAACGCTAGGAATTCAATTGCTGTTTTTCTTGATTGTTTTCACGGTCTTTTTTCTGAACGGATCGACCCAAGCTCTATCCTTTACTTCGTTTGCGGCACTCATTCCAATTCTTCAAATGGGTTTGCTCGCGATGGGTGCGGGTTTGATTTTTGCAACACTCACACTGCGCTATCGAGACCTGAACTCGTTGGCAAGTGTGATCATCCAGGGTATGATGTATTTGAGTCCAGTGATCTACCCCTTGGCTGTCGTTCCTGAGAATTACAGATTGTATGCATCACTCAATCCGATTTCTAGCGCGATGGAATTGTTTCGTTACTCTATTTTTGCATCGGGAACAATTTCCACAGAATTGATGCTCACCGGTTGGTTCATTTCTGGGATTCTGCTAACTCTGGGACTTGTCTCTTTTAACCTTATACAACGAAAATTCGTTGATGTTGTCTGAATGATGAATTCCGAGAACGCTATTGAAATCGAAGACATTTGGAAGTCTTATCGAACCGGTGCAATCAGAGGCCAGACTTTGATGCGGCAGATTGAGTCCCGAATCGCGCTCGTATTGGGCAAACAAGACCCAAACTCCAAAATTCTTCAGCGCGAAGAATTAACTTCCCAAACTGCGGAAAAAAACCAAAAATTTTGGGCTGTTCGTGGTGTTGGATTCAGCGTCAAAAAAGGGGAAGTGGTTGCTTTGCTTGGACGAAACGGTGCTGGGAAATCAACGCTTTTGCAGATACTGTGTCGCATCACCGAAGCGGATCGAGGTGTGGTTCGCGTTCGCGGGAAGGTTGCTTCATTACTAGGCGCTGGAGTGGGGTTCAATGATGAAATGACTGGTCGGGAAAATGTTTATTTAAATGGTTCTATTCTTGGCATGACTCCCGATCAAATTGCTGAAAAGATAGAGGATATCGCGAATTTTGCCGAAATTCCGCAATTTCTCGACACACCCGTCAAAAGATACAGCAGTGGGATGCGATCCAGGCTTGGGTTTTCAGTAGCTGTGCACTTGGATTGTGACATTATGATTCTTGATGAAGTTTTTGCTGCTGGCGACAGGGTATTCCGTCTTAAGTGTATTGAACGCATGAGAGAATTGGCTGGGAGTGGACGAACGATTCTTATTGTAACCCATATGCCAAAGCTACTTACTGGCATATGTGAACGAGGAATAGTTTTAAGGAATGGAAGAAGGATATTTGATGGTGACTTAGCTCATGCTGTAGACCTATATTTGGAGAAAGAGTCAAGAGAATGCTTGAGCCAATCATCCAATTCGATGGAATGCGATACCGAGGCATCATGTATAATCCAAAACATTCAGTTGTCCTTTTTTGACAGAAATTCTCAAGTGGTTGATTGTGTGGTTCCAAATACTCCACTAAAGCTGGAAATTTCTTTCGATGTTCTGAAAAATCTGAAAGATCTGGAAGTAAGGATCCTTTTTCGAGTAAAATCACATGGTGCAGTAATTAAGTTGAGTTCTAGAGAAAATTGCCGTTGGAGTCTGGGAATAGGGGATAGGTCCAATGTTGAATTGCTAATCAGGAGATTCCCTTTAGTTCCAGAAACTGAAACAATTGAATATGCAATTAAAATTATTTGTTATGTTGGAGGTGTTCGATTGTTAATTGGCGAAAAAAATGGAGAATTGAATGTGATAAATAACACACCTTTGATTTATCCAGGTCTTGTTATTTGTGATGCTTCATGGAATATGAATTCAAAAGAAAAAGAGGATTAGGAATTCTTTATATTAATTTTAAATTATATATTTATAATAATAGATATTTGTCATGTATATTGTATCATTCGTCAATCAAATTCTTTCACCAAATCTGAGGTTAGGGTTGTTTGATAAGGAATTTAAATCCTTTAATTATTTAGATGCGAATCTCGAAATTGACGCCTCTGGAGCTACAGGAATCGACTTTGCTATCGATCAGAGATTGATTTATGTTGCCTTTCAAAGTTCGCATATTTGTGTGTTTGATCATCGTTTTGCCTTAGTTCAAAGGTTTCATCATTCATCGATAAAAGATCCTCACTCGATTCTTATATCCAATAATCACTTGTTTGTGGTTTCCACTGGTAATGATAGTGTATTTATAATACCATTGGATGACAACGGATTGCTTTGTGGTGAACCTTTGAGGGAATGGACTTATCCTGAAAGTGATGGAACCGTCGATTCGATTCATGTGAATTCAATTATTAATTACCACGGGAGGAAGCTGGTCTCCTTGTTTGGATCCAAGGTCGAAGAGGTTGGTAATGAAAATCCTAATTCTGGAAAGGTTGTTACCTTGGACAATAAAGTGATCATTTCGGGTCTCAAGAATCCACATAGTCTATTTTTGATAAATGATCGGTTGTGTGTTTTGAATTCATCCGAAGGTGAAATTCTTGATGATACTAGAGGAGTTCTCTACAAGTCAAAAGGTTACTTTAGAGGAGTTCATTGCACTGGAGATAAACTACTTGTTGGCATAAATAAGCGTCGACTTTTGTCTAAACATCGCAATCATACAATTCGAGGAAGGATCGAGGATTTCGAGAGTGAAATCGACCATTCCGCGATTGAAATAATTGACACCCATTCGTGGAAACGCATTGATAGAATTCCGTTCGAATTGTATGGACGAGAGATTTATGAAATTCGTGAGGTTCCGTTCGAACTCGAAATTGCAGAATCAACCGAAACAGCTGAACTTCAAAGGCTTAATGGAATTGAGAATCAATTTATTCAAACAATCCGAAAGATTGATACCAGATATTCCGAAGAATCGAAAGTTGCGACAGAGAAGTTTCGAAAATCTGAGCGTGAAGTTGCATCGCTGTCCCAAACCATAGAGGAATTAAAGTCCGAATTGGATCGAGTCAGGAAGTCAGAAGAGGAGTTCAAGAAGAGATTTTCCGTTCTTTCCCAGATCAACCTTGAGAACGAAGATCAGCTTGTTTCTCGAACACAGAAGTTGAAATCCAGTCAGATCCGAGCAGCTGCTCTTGAAGAGGCCTTGGATATCGCCGAAAGGCAATTGATTGATACCCAGTTTGAACTTGAGAACATCCGGCGGTCAAGATTATGGAGAATTAGAAATTGTGCTGTGGGTGTTCTGAAGGCTGCTAAAATTGTATAAAATAATAATCGAAACAGAATGAAATCCTTATTTCTATATATTGACCAAGATTTCAGTTTTCACTTTGGGCATTATCTTAATATCTTTGAGAATTTGCGGAGTATTTGTAATGATAATGATTTTGATATCAAATTGTTTCATTCATATTGGGAATATCACAAGCAAGAGCATGATCAAAAATTTACTAAATTCGGTATTAATGCCTACAAAAGCAGCTTGGAGAATCTATCAGAATCTATCATATCTAACGTTGAATTCAGAGATTATGAGTCAGTTATTGTTTATGCATATAAGGGTTCCTTGAACTACATAAATTCATTGCTTAAGATTGAGAAATTATTACAAAAAGTGGGGGTTCCATATCGTATCATTCTGACTCTATTTACGTTTCCGTTCGATCAGTTGGAAGAATTTGGAGGCAATTTCTCAGATGAATTCAAAATTGACATTGACGAGGCGAAACAAAGACTGATAGGTAGCAGTATTGAGTTGGTGCACGATGTTGAGTCGTCAATTTGGCATCAATACATAGATAATGTGAGTTATCTTCCTCCCGCTCTGCTCCAGGATTCTGTTGACCTAAAGCGAAAAAGTGTTGATTCGGCTATTAGAATTGGTCTCGATATTTGGAACCCCGAACGTAATCCGAATTCCAGATATGAAGATATTCTTTTTGTAAAGGAGTATATTCGAAAAATACTAAAAAAATTTCCAAACGTGGAATTCTGCGTAAAGATTGCAGACTCACTATACCAAATTGTCGCCAAGAAATCGGACATTCTTGCATCTGATAGGGTATCTTTGATTTCAAACTTAGGCCCTGACGAATACCAGGAATATCTACAAACGATCGATATCTATCTGCTGCAGTATTCTCCAGCCTATTATCAATACAAATCTTCAGGACATTTGGTTGAATTGATGCAATATGGCGTATCCGTTGTAGGGACTAAAGGAACGATCGTTGAGCAGTATTTGTCAAAATGCGGCGGCCATCTATATCAGTACGGCAATTTAGAGGATTTGATATCAACCACATGTAATGCGATAAAAGAACGTGTTAAGTATTCCGGATTGCTATTCAGGGACGATACCTCTCAGCGATTGATCAAGCCTTGGACAAAGACTGGGTTTCAAGAAAAGGTTTTTGATAGAAAAAAACTCGCACTTGATCATCCTAAGAGAAACAAGCCTTTCATCATTATAGGTAATGGTCCTTCTTTGAAAGGTTTTGATTTTGAGAAATTGAAGGATTATGATTGTATAGGCATGAATGCGGCATACCGCTATTGGGATAGAATTAGTTGGTATCCACGATATTACATTTGTCTGGATGATGTAGTTGTTCAATCCCATAGCAAGGAAATCGCCCGTTTGATAAAAAACTCGGATGAGTATGGTATCGAAGAGTTTTTCTTGAAGGATGCATTTTTTGAATTTCAACCTGATTTACGAAATCATCCTAAAGTTATCGTTTGGGAGTCTATGAGAAAAAGTAATCCCGTTGTATTCGATTGTATTCACGTCACGACTGGTTCATTTGCTGCTCGTTACGGTATATTTAAAGGTTATACCTTATTGCTGATGTTGGGAATAGATGAAACCTACGTGAACTATATTCCAGAATCGGAGCGCGGTGATGATATTAAGCTGAAGATCGTTGCTATGCCCAAGGATAATCCAAACTATTTTTTTAGTGACTATCAACAAGTGGGGGATGAGTATCAGATCGCGAATCATTCAAAAGTATACAAGTGCAACTGTCGACACTGCAATGGTGAAACCAGGAATGGTGAAACGCTTCATGTGGATGCTTGGAAGTTTATAAATAAGGATTTTGAAGATGAAAGTTTCAATCTACAATATGGCAAGATCGAGGTTTTCAACTGCAACAAAAATTCTGCGGTGAAAGAATTTGAATTTGCCGATTTTGATTCGGTAAGATTTCGAAAGCCAATCGTGGATAGAGAATTGCTCCTGCGACAATATGGATTCGCGTCCAAGCAGGACGAGGAGGGCGGCAATGATGAACAGATTCCAATCTTGATTTGTAGCGGTTATATAAAATATGTATCGAAGTTTCCTTATCCACAAAAGGGTACGGATTCTTGGGAGAGCTACAGTCTAAAAACTGCCTTTCGTCCATATTTCAATGAAGATTGTTTTGATGGTTTTGGAAAACATTCGCCACCAATGCCGTTTTTGTTTGGTTGTATAGGAGTATACGATTGTGGAACGCATTTCAGTATTGTTGCGGCCACCAAATCTGGTCCCGTTGCTTTGCTTGATGTAAAACGCAACATGATCTGGATTGAACTAGAAATTCAACACGATTTGTTGGATGAGATCGTAAGCATTTGTGTTGACGGAATTTTGAGGACGAAGAAACATGTTTCTGTTCCGGAACTCCGGAAGGTTCCCATTCAGATTGGATGCGGTTATCTTTGTAGATACTGGAGGGGTGAGGTGTTGGATGTCTCGTTTACACTTCAAAATTCGGATGGTAAAGAATGCTCTATTGAATTTCCAAGCAATTATGAAGAGGAACGATTCGTTAGTGAATAATTATAAGTGTCAAATCAATAATGCTACAATGAGATTGGATTCTCCGGTCGTTGTTTATCAGATGGGAAAAGTCGGTTCGTCATCGATATATGAAAGCTTGCGTAGGTTGTACAACAACAAGAATGTGTATCATGTACACTATCTAAATCCGAAATATATTAGCCGAATAGTCGAGAAACGCACTAGGCTTGGGCTTTCTATTCCCGGTCACATTCAAACAAGTCAATTGGTTCGGGAATTAATTCGATCAGAATCGGAAAATCTAAAATTTATTTCCTTGGTCAGAGATCCATTTTCCAGAAACCTATCGGCATTCTTTGAAAATATTGATAACTTTTTGCAACACACTGGTACTATCTATTTTCGGGCAAGAGCAATAGATAATATTCCAAATGAATCTCCCGTTCGTCATGGAATTTTCGAGGCGTTGGATTCAATAAGCGGTCGAGAATATTGCACTTCAGTTGCTTTTTATCGTGATGTTCAAAATGAATCTGGGTTGGTTATTAACGATATCGAGAAGCAAATAATATCAAACCATTGCATGGCTTTAGATGAAAGCAGTGTTGAGGGTTTGATCAAAAAATTTATATCGAGTTATAATCATAAAGTCCCCTTGTTGTGGTTCGATAGGGAGCCAAAAATTGTGTTGGGTATAGATGTCCTGAAACAGAATTTTGAGAAGGATAGCGGTTTTTCAATCTATAAAAATCGCAATTTTGAACTGCTTGTTTTGAAGTGTGAAATTGCGGACTATCAAAAAGAAGAAATTGTTAGAGGCTTCCTAAATATAGATAGGTTTGAATTGGAAAAAAAGAATGTAGGAACATCAAAACATTACAATAATATTTATAAAATTTTTCAGCAAAGCATACGTTTTCCACAGGTTTTTGTGGATCATATTTGTTCTTCGGAATATGTTAAACATTTTTATTCTGACGAAGAAATTCACAGTATGATGATGCGGTGGTCGTAGATTTTAGGTTTAAATTTTGGCTAGATTGTTTTAGGAGTTTATATTTGCAACAATTTGGTTTTTTTAATGAAAAAAGTGTTTCAGAGATGTATCTCAATTTTCGTCAATGATTATGGACAAATATCAATCTAATAGGAGTTATCTTAATAGCGTTATTCGTGTGACAGCTGATGAATGTTTTGTTTGTGATGGGACGACAAAGTATTATCTTGACGATCCTTGTATAGGAGAAGAGCTTGGAGGTTTGGACAAGATCTCAATTTCTTTCTCCTATTTCCCTTACAATGAGGAAAATTTTGAGCATACCTATAACGAATTTTTCCCCTCAATGCCTATGATATTTGGGGCATTTACTTTTTATGACGTGGACTCGAAGATCAAGGTATTAGGTCTCCAGGAAAAAGGATCAGTCGAGTTGTTTTCGTGGGAGAATCGAGCCGATTGGACAAAGGTTGAATTGCAGTGTGAGAAATCTTCTGTGAAGTGTCATGTGAATGGGGTTTTACTGGGAAAGGTTGCTTACTGTTATGAAAGTAATTGGCGTTCGATGATTTTCGTGGGGTGCGGATTTTTGAAGCGCTATTGGTGTGGCGTAATAGAGGAGTTGTGCTTTTCGAGATCAGATCCAAAAATCGCGACCACTATATATCCATCCTCATTTCGGGCTGAGAAATCTTCTGGATTTGAGGTTTTGAATCGGGTGACTTTGAAAGATGGTCTACCTAAGGAAAGGAATAGCATTTCTGACACCCAAAGGTTGCAGGATGACATGAGATACTACTCATCTAAAGAAACCCAGCAGGACCGATGGGTAATTGATATGCTTAAAGGAAAACGGGAGGGTTTTTTCGTCGATTTGGGTGCCTCTGACGGAAAGTCTGCCAATAATACATTAACTTTGGAAAGCTATTTTGATTGGAATGGGATTTTGATTGAAGGGAATCGCAATAGTTTTATTTTGCTCTGCAAAAACCGAAGAAATCAAGTTTGTTGCAATGAAATTGTCTCTAGCAAGGAAGGGATGGTAAATTGGAGAGAGAATGATGAAATAGAAACCCGATCTGGAGTGGATGAAAGCCTACCAGATGACAATGAAGACAAGTCCTGGAGAATCGGGAAAATCGTTTCGAAAAAGTCTACCACTTTGCAGAAAATTCTTGATGAGAATAATGCACCGAAGGTAATCGATTATTTATCAATAGATATCGAGGGTGGTGAAGTCGAAGCGATGAGAGATTTTCCATTTTCTGAGTATCAGTTCTCTGTAATTTCTGCGGAAGTTGGGTTTAAGAATCGTTCTGAGTTTGATTTGATTATGAAAGCGAATGGCTATTTTTTGGTAGAGAATCCCTATTCGAGTGTGAAATATGAAAGGTTTTATGTTAGTTCTGCATATCTCCCCCTTTGTTAGTCTCGTAATTAACTCAGTTTGGAAGTCTCAAGATTAGTAGGCAACGGCGTCGGAGGTTAAGGATGAGAGAAACTCCGAAAGGCTAGAATCTGAAGGGGAAACAGACGTCATTTAACCAAAATCGTTGGCCCATAAAAAACACCATAAGCTCTTGTTCTGCAATTGCTTAAGTCGAAATGTGTCTTATTTTTTGTTTTTTCGATTGTTATTCATTTGATTATAATCGACGCAGAAACACCAAATTATAATAACCTCATTATGATAAATCTTCCTGAAACCCATTTGCGCGAACGTCTCCTCTCCGGTGAGCTATTGATCGGGAGTTGGATCAATTCCGGGAGTCCCATTGTTGCGGAACTTATGGCTGCGGCAGGATTTGATTTCCTGTGTGTGGATGTAGAGCATTCTGCTGTGGATTTGCCTCAGACTCAGCAGCTCTTCCAGGCCATTCATTCAGGAAACCCATCGTGCGAGGCCATGGTTCGCGTGCATGGAGTTGATTACGCCCTATGCAAGCGTTACTTGGACGCGGGAGCACGTGGGATTGTGGCTCCGTTGGTTCGAACCA
>JBEGIR010000038.1 GCA_040224245.1 Puniceicoccaceae bacterium
GATGGCCGGAAAGGTTCGCACGGGAACCGAAGTGCTCGACAAGGCGGGAAAACTGCTGCCTGAGGACTTGGAGTTGACCGTGATCCAACCCCCACGTTTTGTCAGTCGGGGAGGTGAAAAACTGGAGGGTGTACTCCAGCGCCTTTCACTCGATCTGCACTTGCCGCGTGCGCTGGATATCGGAGCGTCAACCGGTGGATTCACCGATTGCCTGCTGCAGAACGGCGTGCAACACGTTATCTGTCTGGATGTCGGTCGGCATCAGCTGCATGCAAAGCTGCGCGCCAATCCCGCAGTGACCAATATCGAAAAATACAATGCGCGCCACCTGCAGGCAGCCGATCTCCCCTTTCCCGACTACCCGTTGATCGTCACCGATGTCTCGTTCATCTCCCTGCGCCTCATCCTGCCGCCCGCATGGCAGGTATTGCAACCGGGCGGAGTCTTCATCGCGTTGGTGAAGCCTCAATTTGAAGCCGAAAAATCCATCATGGACCAGTGCAGGGGTGTCATTCGTGACCCGCAACTGAGTCGATCCGTCGCCGAATCGATTCGAAACTTCGCACTGGAGCAACTTCCCGATGTTGAATTGCTCGCATTCGAACCGTCGGTCATACAGGGCACCGATGGCAACCAGGAATTTCTGCTGGCTCTGAAGAAACAGGCACGTGCAAAAGCTGTTGGCGACGGTGCATGCTTCGATCCCCCCATCAACCGCAATACCCACTGACCGCAATGCAACCCATCCAATCCATGGCCGTGGTGCTCAATCCGCTCAAACCCGGCGCCGAACTGCTCGCCGAACGCATCGTGCAGACAGCCCATGCACGTGGAGTTCAAACGACCCTGCTCACCGAATACCCCCTGCCACTGCACTCTCTCGATGCAATGGATGTGTGCTGCGTCATCGGAGGTGATGGCACCATATTGGGTGCCGTGCCCGAAGCGGCTCGTACCAACACCGCCATCCTGGGTGTCAACCTGGGCAAACTCGGATTTCTCGCGACCTACACCCCCGAAGAGATTCAGAACCAGATCCTGTCGATCCTCGACGGCGATTATTGCCTCGACCATCGCTCGTTGATCGAATCCAGCTTTGGACCTGACAACTACCGTCACGTTGCGCTCAACGATGTCGTGATCAAAAGCACCACCATCAATCTCATGCGACTGAAGGTGTTCGAAAACGACCATGCCATTGCCGAATACTCCTGTGACGGTCTGATCTTTGCAACACCCACCGGATCAACTGCCTACAACCTGTCCGCAGGAGGCCCCATCCTGCACCCTCAGAATCGCTCCGTAGCCATGACCCCGATCTGCGCCCACACCCTGAGCAATCGCAGTTTCATCTTCCCGGACGAAGCTACGTTGACCGTCGAGAGCTGCCCGTCCGTGCATCCACTCAACGTTCACATCAGCGTCGATGGGCGCAGCCTCAATCCTCCGGAAGGAGGAAGTCCGCTGCCCCTGCACATCCGCATGGCCAGTCGCTCCATTCGCCTGATCCACGCCGCTGACTACTCCCACTACCAGATGCTGCGCACCAAACTCAAGTGGATGTAGTCTGCCCCCATCGATTTTGCATTTGCCAATCATCCCGCTGATTCATTCACTTTCCCCATCCCCCGCCCATTGCTTCCCTTCACAGTGCAACCGGGTTTACAGGGCAACCTTCATCGCAAAATCTCATGTCCGAGTACTACATCAAACAACCCGACACGGATCATGCCCGAGGCCCGCTCAGTCTCGAACAGCTCATTTCGCTTGCAGAGACCGGCAATGTGACCGAAGACACCCTGCTCTATGACGATGTTTCCGAAACATGGAAGCCCGTCACTGCCTATCCAGACTTGCTGCCATCCCTTTTTCCCGAGCGCAAACGCCTGAGTCTCAACCGCATCGAAGCTGTTCCGACTGAAGACCATGTCGCAAACGAAATCGCCGAGGGCAAAGTCGCTCCCAAAGTGAGCACCGAGACCATCCTCGCCGCTGCGTCGGGAGATACCCGGGAAACCCGCCACATCGGACGCCGGAAAAAGTCGCGGGAACAGGCAGCAGAGCTGGCAGTTCCAGGGATCGGTGCCCTGCTCGCACTCAGTGCGGTTGCGCTGATTTTTCCAGCCCGTGCACTGGTCTCCGATGCCATCGAATCCGAGTCCGCACTCTATGCGGTGCTGCTCAACCCAATGGTGCTCATCGGTTTGATTCACGCCGCCTTCGCTATCGGAGTTTTTCTGGGCGTTACCTCCCTCTTTCCCTGGGTTCGATTCACATCAGCTCTCTGCGTCGGCCTGTTTTCCTATCTCTTCTGGGCCTGGCAAAACCCGTTTTTTGCAATGTGTTCGGTTTTCATGGGAGCGGGCCTCTTCGTTGCTACCATTTCCACACGAGCGGGATGGATGCTCTTTAGCCTGATTCTTGGCATGATCGGTTCCGCAACTCTTGCATACTTTTCGATCACGGGGGTTATCCTCTATCCCTGATCATGCAGACCCCCTTGTCGGGGAACGAAACGCATAACCCGGAGCCGAGCCACTGCTCAACTCCGGGCACCATGGATGGGATTGACGCTGATAGAACAACCCGTTCCCATTCGGAAACGGGTTGAAATCTGAATTAGAACTGCCAGTTTGCTGAAATCCAGAACCGAAGCGGTTCCATCGGATTGGCAAAGCGATTCGAGTAGCTGATAGCCCCCGTGTTGCTATTGCTCACATAGGGCTGGTAGTCCACAAAGTCCTTGTTGAGCAGATTGTAGATCACCGCACTCAGAGTCAGCTGTTCGTGGATCCTCCAGTTACCACCAAGATTGAAGACCGTATAGGCCCGATAATCCCCCAGGGTTTCTTTGAGCAGATTTGTCGAACTGCTTGAGGGGCTACGGTAGCGCTCACTGCGATACTCCGAACTGATCCAGACATTCAATGCTTCGTTTGCCGTAAAATTCACGCGCGCGTTCAGCATGTGCTCCGGGGTATTGTACAAGGGCTGTCCTTTGGAATCCCCACTTTTCTGCTCACTGTCGGTAAAGGTGTAGTTTCCACTCACTTCCCATCGGTCCGAGAGCTTCCAGCGCGCATTCATTTCCACTCCCTGAGTCACGGCTTCATCCACATTGATCAGCTGAGAAAAGGTGTCCACCAGAGGCCAGTAACCGTAGTCCACACTGCCCGGACGGTTGGGTTCGTCCGCCCAGGTTGCGTTGAGCAAGCCCGGACCATTGGCAATTTTATCATCAAAGGAGTTGTGAAACCCGGTGATCACGACACGAAGCCCGGTTTGATTGTCAAAAATCGCGCTGATTTCCGTCGTCACACTGGTCTCCGGCTGCAGGGTTGGAGTGCCGATGGTCGGTCGGGTACCCTGTCCGGTGAAGCCCGTGATGCCCTCACTGATCTGATCCAGACGTGGAGCCTTGAAGCCCTTACTGATTCCCCCTTTGAGAGTCCATGATGGCGTTGCCTGCCAGACGAGATAGGCACGCGGATTAAAATGACTGCCAAAGCGATTGTGATCGTCGTGCCGCGCACCCACAGTCAGGGTGAGTCCCTCCTGCAGCTCCCAGGCGTTCTCCGCAAAAAGTGCCCACTGGGTATGGGTATAGGGTGCCGGTGCAACACCATCAATCATCTCTGCATCCCACCACTGTCCACCGACAACGAGCGTGTGATCTCCCAGATTCGCAACCAGGTGACTGTCCAGAACCCGATTATCATTCTCCAGGTCACGTGGGGATCCCGGCTCTTTTCCGGGAGTTCCATTCGGGATCGTGCGCCCATGGGTTTCCGTCACATTTTGCATGAGGCTGGTGTCCACGCGTCCCCAGTCCAGAATCCACTGGTGCGAGAGCGTCCATTGATCGCGGTGAAAACGCATCACTTCTGCATATCCACGCTCTCCAAGGGTTCCCAACTGAGCCTCTGAATTGTCATAACGCTGGCGGTGCAGGTCCACGTCAAACCACAGCTCATGGTCAGCACTGGCAAGCCAGGTAAGGCGTCCACCCACATTGTAGTTTTTTCCGGCAACCGGACTCGGACCCCGTTTGCTGACTTCCAGCGGGTTGCCATCGGCATCCAGGTATTCGAGGTCCGATTCAAATCGCTCATACCAGCCACCGCGCACCACCAGCCCCAATCGGTCCGCCACCAGCGGGCCGCTGACGTAGAGATTGCTCTGGTAGCTGCCACCATAGTCGGAATCACTCTGCAGGGTACCGCCCGCAGTGAGACTGCCTCCCCAGGTGTTGCGCACTTTGCGTGTGATCAGATTGATGACACCTCCCATCGCATCCGATCCGTAGAGCGTGGACATGGGTCCACGGATCACTTCAATGCGCTCGATTGCAGATGGCGGTGGAAGAAAACTGGTTGACGTTTCACCAAATCCATTGGGTGTCACATTACCTGCCGTATTCTGACGACGACCATCAATGAGCACGAGGGTATAGTCACTCGGCATGCCGCGCATGCTGATGTTCATGCCGCCGGTTTTTCCGACTGACGCACCCACATCAATCCCCTCCATCTCGGAAAGAACCTCGGCGAGGCTGCTGGCGCGACGCTGAACCAGGTCTGTATTAAAAACCACGGAAATACTGGCTGGTGCCTTCGCAAGCGTCTGCTCAAATCCCGATGCTGTCACGACGTAGGTGTCGAGATCCACCAGTGGTGCAGATTCTTCCGTTTGCGCGGCTAACAGCCAGGCGGAACCGAGCAAGCTGAGCAGTGCGATGGCGCGGGTTCGAAAAGGGAGACACGATAGCATGTGTAATGTCATGGACTGCACTGTAGCAAATCCAGACCCTTGCTATCGACCCCACGCGGGAGTGAATGCACTCCAGGAAGGATTTTGTTTAATACGTTACCCTCTAAACAGGTCACGCCAATTCAGCGGCGGGCAAGCGACATCTTCAGCTGTGGCGCTTGGCGAGTGTTTCGCGGGCAAGCATGCGCATGTCTTCCACGTCGTCTGCCTCGTCCATGATCTCAAGTCCGATCAGGGATTCCACCACGTCTTCCAGCGTGATCACGCCCATGAAAATGCCAAACTCGTCGATCACGACAGCAAGGTGTTCCCGTTCCTTGAGAAAGATGCTCATGGCGCCCTTCAAGGGCAGGCTTTCCAGAATCATCGGAACCGGTCGCACCAGTTCCACCAAGGGACGTTCCCAGCGGTCTTCAGCCGCTTCGGACAGAATGTCGCTCTGCAATACGTAGCCAAGAATGTGTTCCGACTTTTCAAGCACCGGATAGCGCGAGAATTTTTGTCCGGCAATGGCTTCACGGGCCTGCCTGACCGTCATGTCAGAACTCAGGGACTGCACGACCGTGCGTGGAGTCAGAACTTCATGGGCACGCAGAGACTGAAAGCGCATCACGCTCTGAAGGGTGCGGGCATCAGCCTCGTCAATGATGCCTTGCTGGTGCCCAATGTCGGCCATGGCAATCATCTCATCCCGGCTGATCGAGGGTTCGACATTCTGGGGTGTGATCAACTTGGACAGATACTGCGACAGAACCACGAATGGCCAGAGCAACAGGGTCATCCCGTGAATCAGATACGCACTTGGAACTGCCAGTACCCGCCAAAAATTGGCACCTATGGTTTTCGGAATGATCTCCGAAAAAATCAGAATCACAAGCGTCAGTACAGCTGAAATCACTGTAGTGGGAAGGTTGTGAAACACAAAATGTGCCTGTGCTCCCACACCTGCCGCACCCACCGTGTGTGCGGCAGTATTCAGCGTCAGGATCGCGGCAAGCGGCTTGTCGAGATCGGTCTTCTGGCCGTGCATCAGTCGACCTGATACTGTTCCAGCGTCTTGCTGGGCCTTCACAAATGAAGGAGTCAAGGAAAGCAGGACCGATTCAAGAATGGAACAAAGAAAGGAAACTCCGACTGCAAGAAGCAGATAGGTGATCAATAAGGTCATTTTGCTGCAATCAATCCTGCAGAACTTGCCTTTTGTCAAATGCAAATGCGGGCAGCCGCCGCTCATACTGCAAGGGATCATCGCGCGTTTCCGTAGCAACCCTGCCCCGCGCCATGAGGAACTTCAGATTTCCTTCGGGATATTGTTCAAGCACTCCCTGCCCTCACCTCCGGAGCCGCCACCAGCGAGGGTCCATCCACCCAGTATCCCTGAACGAGAATACGGTTTTCATATTCGACACGCCCCATCGCGTTGCGCTGTATCTGTCCAACCAGCAACTCCACAGCCGTGCGTCCCACATCTTCGCAACGGTTGACCACACCGGCAACACTCACATTTCCGCGTTCCACAAACAAATCCGCATAACTGAGGTTCTGACCCGGGATAAGACCCAGTTCTGCAAAGGCTTCCCGGACGTAGGGTTCGTAGCTCAAAATCACGTCCGGGCGATTGGCAGCCATCCACTCTCGCAGCATGTCGGCACTGACACGGATGTTGGTATCCGCAACTCCGTAGACCGTCGATGCCCCATAGCGAAGCATTGGCACTCGTGTTTCAGGGGCAACCGTTTGCTGGGCCGCCAGGCAGCCGATCGACCAGGCGTTTTTTACATAACTGTCCCACAGATCAGGCATCACGAGTCCTATGCGCTGATAACCCCGGTCCAGCAGACTTTGAAATGCCAGCTGCATCAGGGTCAATTGATCATTGGTAACGCTGTGAAGGCTCACGGCACTGGGAAAGTAGTCGATCTTGATACCGGTGAAATGGTCCCACTCAAGCTCCAGTTCCAGGTCGTGCTGGGGTAGCCAAGAGGCGAGCAACAGCCCCCGAATCCCTCGCGACTGCAGGATGTGATTGAGGCGTGTCTGCGTCAATTCGGGGTCGCCGATCCAGAAGTGATCCATACTGTATCCAAGCCGATACGCGGCCTGCGTTGCGCCTTCAAAAAAAAGGTGGTGCGCGGAGTGCTCCTTCCACCCAAAGCGCGAATTCCAGTTGGTCAGGTAAGCCAAGGTCCCCCCTGAGGACGCCGTACGTGTGTCGTGTCGATAGGCATTCAGTGCACTCAGAGCCGGATCAGGCCGATATCCCATGCGTTCCGCTATCTGCTGAATGCGCTCGATGGTGTGTCGCGGCAGATTGGGATGATTGCGCAGCGCCATGGAGACCGTTGTTTTATGAACTCCCGCTTCAGCCGCAATATCCGCTAGTGTAATTCGTTTGTTCATCGCTTATTCTACAGGTAGACAATCGCCACACTTCTTGCTCAGGCCCCAAGCGTGGTAAAAAGAAAATGAAGACCCCACTTCACCCCTACGACTTGAAACACCCCTGAAACCCCCATTGACCCAAATCGATGCGACAAGCTGCCAGGTGATCGCCTGTATGCTGATGCGTGAGTCCATCGACCCTCAACCGAACGATCCCCATTGATCCACCCCCCATGTCGGCTTTGCGCTGTCATCATTCCAGCACACTAATTAAACGTTTAATTTGTTCAACCCTAAAATATAACCCTAAAATAGCATGCAAATACTCAGTGCGATAAGAAAGCATTGGTATCTCACGGTCATACCCGTGGTGATACTACAGACGGTCTCCGCTCAAGAGACCCAGGAGTCCGATGAGGACATCTATGAACTCAGCCCGTTTGTGGTCGATACGACCGATAACGTCGGCTACCTCGCTACCAGCACTCTTGCCGGTACCCGTCTCAACACCGAACTCAAGGATGTGGGTTCCGCGATTTCGGTGGTGACTCAGGAATTCCTGCAGGATACAGGTGCGACCAATAACGAAACCCTGCTCGTCTACACATTGGGAACGGAAGTCGCCGGTATTGACGGTAACTTCACCAATGTCCCGAGTTCAGGGTCCTTCTCCTATCAGGGCGCGGATACCTTCCTCACCCCGCACACCAATACCCGTGTGAGAGGCTTGACCGCTGCGGACAATACCCGTGACTTCTTTGTGACGGATATCCCGTGGGACAGCTTCAATGTGGACCGTGTGGATCTGCAGCGTGGCCCGAATTCCATCCTGTTTGGTCTCGGTTCACCCGCCGGTATCATCAACACGGCTGTCAGAACCGCAGACTTCACCGAAACCAACGGAGAAGTCTCCGCTCGTTTTGGCCGCTACGGTTCCTATCGCGGCACACTCGACTACAACCGCGTGGTGCTCGACAACGAACTCGCCGTTCGCGTATCGGCGCTGATGTCCGAAACCAAATATCAGCAAAAACCCGCTTTTGCTGAGGATGAGCGTCTCTACTTCGCCGCAAAATACGAGCCGAAGTTCCTGAGAACCGATTCGGCGCGCACCACGATTCGCATCAATGCCGAAGTCGGTGACATCACGAGCAATCGCCCACGCACGGTGACGCCTGGCGACAATATCACGCCTTGGTTCACCCACATGAACAAGCTGACCATCGATCCATATGACAACATGGATCGCGATTCCAAGCGTCCAAACACGGCCTGGGAGCACAATACCTTCGCCGACGGAACCGCAAACCCCGACTTCGATCCCTGGATCGGAAACTGGGGTCAGCTCTTCGGAGGTGTGCTTGCAATCTGGGATGATGCAAGTTCCTCAACCATGGCACGCTACTTCGCAGAGCCGGAGCGCACCAACGCACACACCCCTCACAAGGATGAAAACGGAAACGATCTCAACGTTGCCGGAGTGTCTCCATCTCAGTTCCGCGCGATCCGTGCCTACCATGAAGCCGCGCAGCGCCGGGGTCTTCCAAATGCCGATGATGGTGTTTACAAGAATCAGCACCTGCTCGATTCCAGCATCTTCGACTTCTACAACAACCTGATCGATGGCGACAACAAACGCGAGTTCCAGGAGTGGGATACTTTCAATCTCACGATCTCTCAGGGTTTCTTCAACGAAAAGGTCGGTTTGGAATTCGTATACGATGACCAGAACTATACGAACGAGATCCTGCGCCTGCTCGCCAACGAGCGCCAGAATATCTACATCGACATTCACCACAACCTGCCCGACGGAAGTCCAAACCCGAATGTGGGACGCCCGTTTGTGACGGATGCAGGCCGCTACGGTAACGGCTACGCCGAAAGCCAGCGCGAGTCCTTCCGCTTCACCGGTTATGTCGATCTCGATATCGGTGACCTCATCAAGAAGGAAAACCTGCTCACCCGCATCCTCGGACGCCATGTGATCAGTGGGGTGTATTCCGAGCAGGAGCGTCGTCAGTATCGTGAGGAATTCCAGCGCTATGCGACCGATGCCGACTTCGGAAATCTCATCGGATTCGACAGCTATGAGGAAAATGACCGCCAGATCAACACGGTTCACTACCTCGGCGAATCCCTCATCAACCGCAACTCTGCCGTCGGAGCCAACATCCCGCGCATCACGGCAACCCAAAAACCCCAGGACGGTCAGGTCTACATCTTTGACACGCACTGGAATGCAACCGGAGTCGACTTCAACGCTCCGTGGACCAATCCGCGCACAGGTCTGTCCACCATTGGTAGTCGTGACCTCGTTCAGGGAGACAATCCTGCCAACTATGTCGGCTGGACCAACGTGCCCTTCCGCGTGCTCGATGCAACGGATCCCGATGATCGACCCTACACGCTGACCAATGCAACCCGCATCCGGGATATCGTGGAGTCCAAGGTCTTGGTCTGGCAGGGTTACTTCTGGGACGGAGCATTGGTGGGAACAGTGGGCTATCGTGAAGATACCGCACGCAACTGGTCCATCAATGCACCCAAAAATGCGGACCGCACGGTCAACATGGATGACTTCAAGATCCGGGGAGAGGAACATGCCAAACAAACGGGTGATACCACCAGCTACAGCATCGTGGCCCACCTCGATCAGCTGCTGCCCGAAGGTTGGCTGCCGTTCAATCTCAGCGTCTTCTACAACGATGCTGAGAACTTCCAGCCTGCTGCTGGTCGCGTGGACATCCTCAATCGTCCCCTGCCCGCTCCATCCGGAACCACCGAGGACTATGGTTTCATGATCTCCACCAAGGACAACCGCTACGCAGCGCGCGTCAACTGGTATGAAACCAAGGTTGCGTTCGACAGCAACAGTGCCATCGCGAACATCCACTGGGCGATCGGGATTCCCGAAAACTGGGCTCACTCCTACGCCGTTCGTTACCGCGATGGCTTGTTGGAATGGTCTCCGAAGGACGGCATGAGTCCCGAAGAAACCGCAGCCCTCCAGGCCGCATCGCTCGAAGCGTGGTTTGCCAACCCGCCGACCGACATCATCGCCGCTTGGGGTGGAGATCTCAGCGACGAGTCCCTGCGCGTCAATCACCAGACAACCAACCCACCCTCCGGCATGACCGCTACGGGTGACACCGTTTCCAAGGGTCTGGAAATCGAATTGATCGCCAATCCGCTGGAAAACCTGCGCCTCTCGCTCAATGTCGCCAAGACGGAAGCCATGCAGGCAAACGTCGGCGGTTCCTTCGTCGACTACGTCGAAGAACGCCTCGACTACTACCGCACAACACCTGCTGGTGAAATGCGCATCTGGTGGGGCGGTGGTGACTCCATCCTGCAGGACTGGACAAACCGCTTCCTCGGTCAGTATGAGATCATGAAGATCCTCGAAGGCACCGCAACTCCCGAGCTGCGCAAGTGGCGCGCGAACTTCGTTGCCAACTACAGCTTCATCGACGGTGTGCTCAAGGGTGCAAATGTCGGTGGTGGTATCCGCTGGCAGGACAAGGTGGCCATCGGCTACCCCATCATCCCGCGTCCCGAAGGTGGCGTCGATTACGATGTGGGTAACCCCTACACTGGAGGCGAGCGCACTGAGTTCGACTTCTGGGCGGGTTATGAGCGTCCGATCAATGACAAGATCCACTGGCGCATCCAGCTGAATATCCGCAATGCCTTCGGCAAGAACGAGTTGATCCCGATTTCAACTCAGCCCGATGGCAGCACAGCTGCTGCTCGTATTGCTCCCAACATGGGTTGGGAAATCACCAATACGTTCAGATTCTAAGCACCCAAATCACTTTGGTTTCCGCGCGGAATCATTAGGGTCAAGAGCCTCCATCGAAAGATGGGGGCTCTCTTTTTTTCGCTCAGTCGGTGTTCTCCTCCATCGCACGAAATACCGTCAATGCAGCTGGAAGCACTTCAAACTCACAGGGAGATTTCACCTCCACCAACTCTCCATCCACCACCATCGCTTGCGCAGGTTCCGTGCGGATGCAGATCTTGCGTCCCCGAAAATGATGCAGTGAACCGTTAGCATTTTCCTGAGACTTTCCTTGCCACAATTCCAGCAGCGTCTCCAGATCGAGCGCAAATGAGGTGTCACCCGTCAGCACCGTCACATCCAGTTGACCATCGCAGAAATCCGGCACCCCACCTCCGAGCGCAAAGACCGAAGCCATCGGAGCCGCATTGGCAACAACGACACTTCCCGACTCGAATTCATGGCGCTCGTCATCCACCGTCAATTCCACGTGAAAGAGCTGCTGTTTCTCCACCTGAAGCCAGGCGCTGATGATGTAGGCAAGCGGTCCCCAACTTCGCTTGAACTCCCGGTCCGCGCGCTCCACCATACCTGCCTCTACCCCAAAACCAGCCAGCAGAAACATCGATTGTTCCCCGATCCGTGCAACATCGATCCGCTGCCGCACTCCAGCGATGATGTGTTTGCAACCGATTCCGAGCGGATCCAACCGCAGCCCACTGCCATACAGGCTCACCGCCAGCGCGTTTGCAGTGCCTCGCGCAATGATGCCCATCGGAACTCCAGTCCCCACCAGGGAAGTAGCCACCGCAGCAACAGTACCATCCCCTCCAGATGCAATGACACCATCACATCCCGCTTGCAGCGCGGCTTGAATCTGGGAACCCACATCGGTGTCCGGCTCCGTCAAGACCACCTCCAGTTCCATGTAGGGTTCCAGCCACCCCTTGATGGTTCCCAGGTCCCTGTCATCACTGCCACTTCCCGCCACCGGATTGTGGATCAAGAGCAAACGCCGTTGACGGCGGCGGGGACGCTGGGTTTCAAAACGGCGAAGACTCGCCATCTGGCGGGAGTTCGGCTTGGCACTCGCGCGAATGCCCTTCACCTCAGTCAAGAGTTCCTCATAACTGCTTTCCGGCGACAGGGTCTTCAAAAATGCCAGCAATACCATCACCGAGCGTCCCTGCCCCAGTGCACAGTGCACCAACACCGACTTTCCGGCATTGCGCTGTTCATGCATCCAACTCACCGCCCGTTGCAACTGTCCCAATCGCATGCGATCATGGTCAAATACCGGGATGTTCAGGTATTGCATGTGCGCGAGCAGATGAATTTCCGACAACGCGTCAAACTCAGCTGTCACATCCAGTACCGCACCGATTTCAAGCTCCCGAATGTGTGCAAAATCAGAGGGCAGCAGGCGTCGGCCCAGCCAGACGCCCTCGCGAATCTCCTGAAACGCCGGACTGGAATCCAGAGACCGCGCAATCACATTGTAAATCCCCACGCCGAACAGGAGCGGCATCAGCACGATTTTGATCGCAATCGGTAACCTGCCTCGCGGGGACTTAAACAGCAATTCCCCTCGACCGGAGACGTAACCCAGCGCAAACCACGCCGCACCGACTGCAATCCACCACACCAAAACGCGCAATAACACACTGGTGCTGCTCCACCCCATCCAGACCAGCAGTACTGCCAGCAGCCCATACAAAATTCCCCGGTTCATTCCCCTCATGGTTCACCGATCCGTTGAAATGTCAAAAATCCCATTGCACTGTGCACAATCCCGCAGCCGTCATTTGCAAATCCACATCACCACCGTTAGGTTATCGGAGGAGGAATGTCTTATGCAACCATCCGACTCTCTCTTTCGCTGTTTCAGTTTTGTAGGCTGCCAACTGCGCGACTCCCTCGCTCCGACTTTAAGGTCTGTGCTTCCGTTTGTAACCATTTCACGCCAGACAGGATCTGGAGCGCACCATATCGGTGCCGAGCTCGCTTACCTTCTCAATCAAGAACAGGCCATTCCCACCATGGGACGCACCTGGCAGCTCTACGACCGAGATCTGGTTCGCCAGGTGGTCGAACACCACCACCTGAACACTCAGGTCGCCCGCTACATGCCCGAGGATACCGTTAACGAATTCAACAGCACGCTCGAAGAATTGCTCGGTCTGCATCCCTCCAGCAATGAACTGGTCAGGGACACCGCCCTGACCATCCGCGAACTCGCACAAAGGGGTTATTGCATCCTGATCGGTCGCGGCAGCCACTGTCTGACACGCTCATTCCCCCACGGCGTACACATCCGTTTGATCGGATCGCTCGAGAACCGCAGCAGGCGCGTTTCCATGGAGCACCACATCTCCCGCGATGAAGCCCTTCGCCTCATCAAACAGCAGGACCGCGCACGCGCGCGCTATCTCGACTATTATTACGGTCATTCCATTGACGACGCGAGTTCCTACGATCTCGTAATCAACACCGATTTGATCGATACCCGCAGTGCCGTTTCTCTCATTTCCACCCTGATCTGCCAGCGCATCGCCTCCATTCGCTGAGCGTTCGTACGCAAGATTTTTTCGAAGAATTTTATTTGACTTCATTTATCCTACTGAAATAGTAGGATTATGAAGATCAGTAAAAGAGCAGAATATGGCCTGCGTGCGATGATCAATCTCGGCATCGCACAGGAGGTCGGTATCGCCCGCGTGAGTGCCGGTGACCTCGCTCATGCTGACAACCTTCCCCTCAAGTTTCTGGAGCAAATTCTCATCCAGCTCCGCGAAAACGGTTACGTCGACACCCAGCGTGGCAAGGGAGGCGGTTACTTCATCGCCAAACCGATTCAATCCATCAAAATGGGCGAACTGGTGCGATTGCTGGATGGTCCACTCGCTCCCATCTCCTGTGCCAGCCAAACCGCCTATGAACGCTGCTCCTGCCCCGACGAAACCCACTGTGGTCTGCGCATGATCATGATCGATGTGCGCAACGCCATCGCCGCCATCCTCGACCGCTATTCCCTGGGCAATCTTGTCGAAATCACGTTGCGGAAAATGCGTCGTGAGGGTTCCGACCACATTTTTCTTCGATCCTGTCAATCAACGACCGACCCCATCCATGCAAACCCGGCCGACCCACTCAGTGGATTTCTGGCCGAACTTTCAAGAAACTCATGACCACCGCCGAAAACACGCAAATGACGGGTGCGACTCCTTCCCAGGATCGCCCCGAATGGATGCAACATGTGGCCCGCTACGTCAAACAAATGAACTACGGACAGATCACACTCACCATCCATCAGGGCAATGTCGTGGAAATTCAGCGCACCGAACGCACGCGCATCCCATCCCGAAAGGGAGGCGACTGATCGTCCCCATTTCACTCATCCGACTGGCACTTTGCCAGAGGATTACATTCAAAACTTCCCCGGGAAAAATCACCGGAATTCCCTGCTGACCGGACCACCGGAAGCTGGTTCAAAATCAGAATCAGCTCCATGCAAACCACTCATTCACCACGATTCCCCACCCTGGGACTCGCCATACTCACTGTGCTTGCCGCAGGCAATGCCATTGCACAACCACCCGCGCAAGTCGACGAACTCGCCGCACTTCGATCCCAGATTGCCGCGCTTCAACAGCGTCTGGAAAAACTGGAATCTGCTCCCGGAGGACAGAGCGCAAACGAAACAACCACGCTCCAGGTCAACCGTCAGGGACTGGTCGCGAAGCACAAGGACAACTTCACCTTTCGCATCCGACCACGCATCCAGATCGATGGGCGTTGGTTCGCCGATGATGAAGACGGAAACTCCGAGTTCACGGTGCGGCGTCTGCGTCCGATCTTCCAGGGCACTGCCGGACCCGTGGCATGGCGATTCATGCCCGAACTGGCAGGCACCGTGCGTATGCTCGACGCCTGGGGTGATCTCAGTTTGGGCTCCCATCACTACCTGCGTGCCGGCAAGTTCAAACAACCGGTCGGCTTGGAGCGGCTGCAGTCCTTTTCCAAAACGCTCTTTCTCGAGCGCGGCCTTCCGAGCCTGCTGACACCCACTCGCGACATCGGTGTCGCCCTCTATGGTTCAGATCCAGCGGAGCGGTTCAACTGGACCGTCGGTCTCTTCAACGGGGTGCTCGACGACACAGACCTCAGTTCAAATGCCAACCTGAGTGGTGGGGATTTTGACGTGGGCGCACGGCTGGAGTTCACCCCGTGGAAATCCGCAACGGACTCGGCACTCGCCGGGCTGAGCTTCGGTCTGGCTGCGAGTATGGGGAGGGAAAATACTTCCATACTCGATTCCGAAAGTGACCGACGCATCCGATACCGCACATCCGGGCGTGGCACCTTCTTCCGCTACAATGATGGCGTTCGGGTCGACGGGGACCGCATCCGCATCAATCCCTTCCTCAGCTACTACCATGGACCATTCGGCCTGCTCGCCGAATACGTTCAGTCCAGCTACGAGCTGACTCGCTCCGACAACGCGCAAACCATCGATACAGATGCCTGGACCCTACAGATGGGCTGGGTGCTCACCGGAGAAAAGGCATCCTTCAGCGGCGTGCGCCCCAGTCGGCCCTTCAAGTGGGGAAGCGGACAGATTGGCGCATGGGAACTGGGACTGCGTGCTCACGCACTTCAGGTGGACGATGCGGCATTTGCCGGGGATGCCTCAACTCGACTTGCCCGAAGCAATGCCGTGCAGGAGGCCTTTGCCTGGGGAATCGCGCTCAATTGGTACCTGACCGACAATCTGCTCATCGCCACCAACTTCGAAATCACCGACTTCTCCGGTCTCGGACTCAACCGCCCGACAGAGGAAGTGGTGATCACTCGATTCCAGGTGGACTTCTGATCCCCGTAGGGCCTCCGCTCGTGGTTTCGACCTGCTCACCACCCTGAGCAAGCCGAAGGGTCGGAGGCTGCTTCAACGGCCTGCGACAAGCACAGGCCCTACGCTTTTGAACCGAAAAAACCATAAACTTCTGAAAAAATTCCATGAAAACACTGAAACACATTCTGATTCCGGCCTTCGCATTCGCCCTGGCCATCACCGCACTGAGTGCACAGCAACGCACCCTGCTCAACGTCTCCTACGATCCCACCCGGGAACTTTACGCCGACTACAACCCCTGGTTTGTCACACAATGGAAAGCGCAAACCGGCGAAACCCTTACGATCCGCCAGTCCCATGGCGGCGCAGGCAAGCAGGCACGCTCCGTCATCGATGGACTCGCTGCCGATGTGGTCACGCTGGCACTCGCCTATGACATCGATGCCATCGCGGAGCGCACCGGGAAAATTCCACCAGACTGGCAAACCCGTCTTCCCAATGGTAGTTCCCCCTACACGTCCACCATCGTCTTCCTCGTGCGCAAGGGGAACCCGAAGGGCATCCAAGACTGGGGCGACCTGGTCAAAAAGGGTGTCGAGGTCATCACTCCCAACCCCAAAACCTCGGGTGGTGCACGCTGGAATTACCTGGCTGCATGGGCCTGGGCACTCGAAACCTACGATGAGGATGAAGCGAGGGTAAGGGATTTCATCACCCAGCTCTTCCGCAATGTGCCGGTACTCGACAGCGGAGCGCGGGGTTCGACCACAACCTTTGTGCAGCGCGGGATTGGCGACGTCTTTCTCTCCTGGGAAAATGAAGCCTACCTTGCGATCAACGAGCTGGGACCCGACAAATTCGAGATTGTATATCCCTCGATCAGCATCCTTGCCCAGCCTCCGGTCACTGTGGTGGATGGCAATGCGGAAAGGGCGGGCAATCTCGCTGCAGCCCAGGCCTATTTGCAGGGTCTCTACAGTCCGATGGGCCAACGCCTGGCGGCCAGGCACTACTACCGTCCCCTACACCCGGAACATGCGGATCCCGAAGATCTCAAGCGTTTCCCCGAACTGAAGCTGGTCACGATCGATGAGTCCTTCGGAGGTTGGCAGCAGGCCCAGCAAATCCACTTCAACGACGGTGGCATCTTTGACCGCATCTATTTGCCGTAAAGCGTGCATCGATCCACACCGACCATGCAACACCAGCACAACTCGTATCCGCCGCAGGCGGTCCGCCATCACAAGGGCGGGCTGCCCGGCTTTGGCATCACGATGGGGCTCACCCTATGCTATCTCTGCCTCATCGTGCTCATTCCCCTGTCAGCCGCGTTCATTGAGGCATTCAGTGAGGGACTGCACCCATTTTGGAACGCCGTCGCCACCCCACGGGTGCTCGCCTCGCTGAAGCTCTCCTTCGGCACAGCCCTCGCAGCCGCAGGGATCAATGCAGTCATCGGCACCCTGTTTGCCTGGGTGCTGGTGCGCTATCCGTTTCCGGGACGCCGCATCCTGGATGCAGCGATGGATCTGCCCTTCGCCCTGCCCACCGCTGTTGCGGGCATCGCACTCACTGCCATCTACTCCGCCAATGGCTGGATGGGACAGGGGTTGGAGGCACTCGGATTCAAGGTCGCCTATGCTCCTCCGGGCATCGTGATTGCACTGGTGTTTGTGGGCCTGCCCTTTGTGGTTCGCACGGTTCAGCCCGTCATCGAAACCCTGGAACCCGAAATTGAAGAGGCTGCAGCGGTGCTCGGTGCAACCCGGGTGCAAACCCTGCTGCGCATCCTGCTTCCCACTTTGTTCCCCGCCATTCTCACGGGCTTTGCGCTCTCGTTTGCACGGGGCATTGGTGAATATGGTTCGGTGGTGTTCATCTCCGGAAACATGCCCATGCGCACAGAAATCGCGCCACTTCTCATCGTCACCAAGCTCGAGCAATATGATCTGATGGGGGCCACCGCTCTGGCAGTGACCATGCTGCTCATCTCCTTCCTCTGCCTGCTCACCATCAACCTGCTGCAGCGCTGGACGTCCCGCCGCGCCGGCCAAACCTATTGATCCATCATGTCCGGAATACCCACTTCCCCCCGAAAGCAAAAATCCCCCAGCCTGCAGCTCGCCACCAAAGACCCCGGCTGGGTTCGTGGCGTGCTCCTGGTCGCGGCACTCGGATTTTCCGCAGTCTTTCTGCTCCTGCCGCTTGCAGCAGTCTTTACCGAGGCCTTGCGTCATGGAATAGGGGCTGCGGTCAAGGGATTTTCCGATCCCGATGCGCTGCATGCCATCTGGCTCACGCTGACAGTCGCCGCCATCAGTGTGCCATTAAACCTGGTCTTCGGACTCGCCGCGAGTTGGGCAATCACCCGGCACGATTTCCGGGGCAAGAGTCTGCTGATCACACTGATTGATCTGCCCTTCTCCGTCTCTCCGGTGATAGCGGGGTTGATCTACATTCTCGTTTTCGGGGTCAATGGATGGTTTGCGCCCCTGCTCGATGCCTTCTCACTGAAGATCATCTTTGCCGTTCCCGGCATTGTGCTCGCAACCGTGTTTGTCACCTTCCCCTTCGTCGCGAGGGAACTCATCCCGACGCTTCAGGCCCAGGGACGCGACGAGGAACAGGCGGCCTATCTGCTCGGTGCCAGCGGCTGGCAAATCTTCAGGCACGTCACCCTGCCCAATGTGCGCTGGGCACTGCTCTACGGTGTGCTGCTCTGCAACGCCCGTTCCATGGGGGAATTTGGCGCCGTATCGGTCGTATCCGGGCACATCCGGGGGCTGACCAATACCGTGCCGCTGCATGTGGAGATCCTTTACAATGAATACAACTTCGTCGCTGCTTTTGCAATGGCAAGCGTGCTGGCACTGCTCGCACTGCTGACGCTCGTGGCGAAGTCCTGGCTCGAATGGCGCATGCAGCGACAGGCCACGGAACATTTGCAGGAGCGTTTCCCCGTCAATCGTCCCCTTCACCAAACCCAGAACCCATGAGCATCGAAATCCAGAACATTCACAAATCCTTCGGCAATACCCGCGCCCTCGAGTCGATTGACCTTACCGTTCAACGCGGCAAACTGGTCGCTCTCGTCGGTCCATCAGGATCGGGCAAAACCACCTTACTGCGCATCCTGGCCGGCCTCGATCACCCAGACCCCGGCAGTGGCTCCATCCGTTTTCACGGTGAAGAGGTGCAGCACTTGTCCGCTCGCCAGCGAAAGGTCGGCATGGTCTTCCAGCACTACGCGCTGTTCCGGCACATGAGTGTTGAAAAAAACATCGCTTTTGGACTCAACATCCTGCCGCCGCGCGAACGTCCCAAGCGCGATGTCATTGAGAAACGGGTGCAGAAACTCCTGAGCCTGATTCAGCTCGAGGGATTCGGAAAACGCCTGCCCCATCAGCTCTCTGGAGGGCAACGCCAGCGCGTCGCACTGGCCCGCGCGCTGGCAGTGGAACCGCAGATCCTGCTGCTCGACGAACCCTTCGGTGCGCTGGATGCCAAGGTGCGCAAGGATCTGCGCCGCTGGTTGCGGGAGTTCCACGAACGCATCGGACTCACCACCGTGTTTGTCACGCACGATCAGGAGGAAGCGCTCGAACTCGCTGACGAGGTCGTCGTGATGAATCACGCCCAAATCGTTCAGGTTGGCAGTCCGCAGGAGGTCTTTGACTACCCCGCCTCGCCCTTCGTCATCGAATTCATGGGCAACGTCAATCGTCTGCGCGGCCAGGGCACTGACGAACAACACACGGGCACGCTCTACGTGCGTCCCCATGACATCGAGATCAATCCACAGTCCGAGTCCCAGGGTCTCAAGGCACGGGTGCTCCACGTGTTCTCTGCAGGCAGTGCGGCCCGCGTGAGTCTGCTTCGACTCGCAACAGGGGAACAGCTCGAAGCGGAGCTGTCACGTGCGGATCTCGATACCTGTCAACTGAGGGTTGGCGATGAGGTCCGGATCCGCTTTCGCCACATTCGCGTGTTTGCGCAGGACCCGGGGAGTGGTCAGCAGAACCTCATCGAACGCGATGATCTGATCCAGAGCGTCAGTCTGGAAGGCCCGCGTCCGTAGGTCTTAAGAGGCTTGCAGGCTCCGTCCGTCCGCCGGGCGAAGCCTGCAGGGTCAGCCCCAGCTCAATACTCCGCCATCAGGATGTCGATCAGCTCGTGATCAATTTCCCGGGTCTCGTCATTCACGATGCGGAAGCCGCCCTTGTAGTCCCAGATCGCCTGGGCGATATTCAAGGTTTCAAAGGCGCGGATCCAGTCGCGATAGTAGTCGAGGCGCATCTCACGGGGTACGGCGAGGTAACAACCCCACTCCCCACAGTACATTGGCAGGTTGTGCTTGGCCATGAATTCCGCCACGGGTTTCAGACGCGCAACAGCTGCTTCATAACTGTAAGGTTTCTGGTTGTCCTCAATCCAGCGCTGGATCTCGGCAGAATAGGCCGACGCATCGATCTCTTCGGGAAAGGGCAAACCGGGATAATTGATCGGCCCCTGGTACTCGCGGAAGGGAGTCCAGCCCGCTTTGTAGTGCGTCACCACAAACGGATCGTAAGTGTGGATGCTGATCACCAGATTGCGGTCGCCCTCAGGTACCCACAGGTCACTCAAGGTATCGATGCTCTGAAACTGAAAACTTCCCAGCACAAAGGTACGGGTCGGTTCCTTTTCCCGCATGAACCCATAAACTTTTTGCAACAGTCGATTCCAGTCCTCAGGATCGTCCCCCACCGCTTCATTCATGAACTCGTAGGCCACACGGTCGACGGGAAAATGTCCGATGCGGTCAGAGATTTCATCCCATAGCTGCACAAACTTCTCCTGCTCCCTGGGATCTTCAAACAATGTATTTCCCTGCTCTTTATTGTCGTCGTTGCCGACATTGAAGTAGTGGGAACGAATGATGTGCAGATCCACAATCACGTTGAGATCGTGGCGCTGGCACCAGGTCAGTCCGCGGTCCAGTGCAGCCCAGGCATCTTCGCGAGCCTTGCCGTTGTCATCCCAGAACTCCACTTCGTCAATGGGGATGCGCAGGTGGTCAAAGCCCGCCTGCTTGAGCATGATCACGTCAAACTCCGTAAAGAAGGTCTGGATGTCTTCCCGGGGTCGTTCCCCGCGCTGAGACAGCCAGTGGCTGATGTTCACGCCCTTGTTCAGGCTGAACCCGTTGGGGTTGCTGCCCGCGTGCAGGGAGGTCAGTGACAGAATGGATATCAGGGTGATAATCAGGGGTTTCATAGGGAAATATTCCAGATCCTCTTTCCCTGAAAAGCAATGCAATGCGAATGGAAGGCCCCAGAAAGCATTGACAGGTCCTGTGCATCACACAAACAGGTCAATTCCGCAACTTTCTGCGAAAATCACCCAAGGTTTTTGTCGGTCACCGCACCCTCACTTGCCGGGGAAACCAACCGCGCATACTTCGCCAACACCCCCCTTGTCTCCTTCGCCGTCACGGGCTTCAACTCCCGCATGCGTTGCGCGAACTCCTGTTCAGAGATCAGGAGCTGGATCGTATTGCGGACCGCATCAATTTCAATGCCATCCCCGTTGCGCACCACGGCAATCGGTCCACCCACTGCCGCTTCAGGCGTGATGTGCCCGACGTCAAATCCATGCGAACCACCGCTGAATCGACCATCCGTGATCAGGGCGACTTCCTTGATCAGTCCACGTCCGGCCACCGCACTGGTTGGGGAAAGCATTTCCCGCATGCCGGGTCCGCCCACAGGTCCCTCATTGCGAATGACCACCACATCCCCGGCAACAACCTCACCCGCCAGGATGCCCTTGAGTGCAGCTTCCTCGCCCTCGTAGACCTTGGCTGTTCCCTTGAAGTAGAGGCCTTCCTTGCCCGTGATTTTGCCCACAGCACCGTCGGGAGCCAGATTTCCCCGCAGGATGCGCAGGTGCGTCGAATCCTTGATCGGATCGTGCCACGGGCGCACAATGTCCTGATCCTTGGGGAACGCAGGATAGTCCGCAACCCCTTGCAAACTTTCGGCCAGGGTTTCCCCGGTACAGGTGAGGCAATGGCCGTGCAGCAAGCCGCGATCCAGAAGCAGTTTCATCAAGGGACGAATCCCCCCAACGCGAATGAGGTGGCTCATGTTGTAGCGCCCAAAGGGTTTCAGATCGCAGAGCACGGGGATCTTTTCCCCAATGCGCGCAAAGTCATCCATCGTCAAATCCACCTCCGCGCAATGCGCGATCGCGACCAGATGCAGCACCAGGTTTGTCGATCCGCCGAGCGCCGTGCACACCGTAATCGCATTTTCAAAGGCCTCGCGCGTCAGGATGTCCCGTGGGCGGATGCCCAGCTCCAGCATGCGCAACACCGCTGCTCCTGCGCGCTCACAATCCGCACGCTTGTCTTTGGAAATCGCCAGCTGCGCACTGCTGCCGGGAAGGCTCAGTCCGAGCACTTCGATCGCGCTCGCCATCGAGTTGGCCGTATACATGCCTCCGCACGATCCCTCCCCGGGAATCGCACACGCCTCCACTTCCCGGAGTCCGGCTTCATCCAGCTCCCCCTTGGCATGCCGTCCTACCGCTTCAAAAACGGACACAATGTCCATGGGTTTGCACTGCTCGCGATCCCCGGTCGAGAATCCTGGCAGGATGGTTCCGCCATAGACAAAAACGGCAGGTCGGTTCAGGCGCGCCATTGCCATCAGGCAGCCCGGCATGTTCTTGTCACATCCACCGATGGCAACCAGTCCGTCAAACCCCTCCCCGGCACACACCGTCTCGATGGAGTCCGCGATCACTTCACGGGAGACGAGGCTGTAACGCATGCCTTTGGTGCCCATCGAAATGCCGTCAGAAATCGTAATCGTGCCAAACGTCAGTGCCTTTCCACCCGCTTCGTTCACACCCTTTGCCGCAAAGCGTGCGAGTTCATCGATGTGCATGTTGCAGGGAGTCAGGTCGCTCCAGGTGCTGGCAATGCCAATCTGGGGTTTCGCAAAATCTGCGTCCTTGAATCCGGTCGCACGCAACATGGCACGCGCCGGAGCCCGGTCCGTACCATCAACAACTTTGCTGGAATGAGGTCTTGGGAAACTGTGCATGCCTCCAACCATAACCACGTTGACTGCGATCACAAGGAGAGTTTTTTGTTCACATGCTTCGGGAGCAATTTGGCAGTATGTACACAGTTCTGCATGCCACCCTTGCGTCGTTTTGCGATTTTCGCGATTGCATATTTTGAAAGTCGGCGTGAACTGATTTCACTGGATTTTTTCCGTCTGCCTTCATCGCGCTTCAATCCGGCTCCAAATCAATTGCCTATGCCTGAAAACCACGCATTCGAGACTCTTGCCATCGCCATCTTTGGTGGCACATTCCTCACCGTACTGTCCCGAAAATACGCCCTGCCCACCATCGTTTTCCTGTTTCTGGGCGGACTCTTGCTCGGTCCATCCGTACTGGGACTGATCGACCCAAACAGCGTCGAAAGCATCCTGCCGGCCATGGTTTCGCTCGCCATTGGCATCATCCTCTTCGAGGGGGGCCTCACCCTGGAACCCCGCGACTATGTGCGCTCTTCCCGAGTGATCAAGCGCCTGTTGTCAGTGGGTGCCATTGTGACCTGGCTGGGTTCCGCGCTCGCGGTCAAGCTCTGCTTCAACCCATCATGGGAGGTGAGCTTGCTCGCGGGCAGTCTGGTCATCGTTACTGGTCCGACGGTCATCATTCCCATGCTTCGCCGCATGCGTCTGAAGACCAATGTTGCTTCCATCCTGCACTGGGAGGGCGTGATGATTGATGCTGTCGGGGTTTTCCTCGCTGTGCTCTGCTTCGAACTCGTCGTCTACAAGGATAGCATGATGGCATTAACCGGTTTCGCCCAACGCCTGGTCGCCGGAGTCGGCATCGGAGTTGCCGGAGGCTATTTACTGCAGTGGATTCTGCAGCGTTCCTTCATCCCGGAGTCCCTCACCAACCCATTTGTACTGGCCTCTGCGGTTTTCATTTTTGCAATGGCCGAGTTCTGGATTCATGAGTCCGGACTGCTATCGGCCACCATTGCCGGCATCATCGTCGGCCGTCGCCAATCCGCTGAGGTCAAGCAGATCACATCCTTCAAAGCCGAACTCAGCGACCTGCTCATCGGCGCACTCTTCATCCTGCTGGTCAGCCGCCTGGAGTTCGCTTCATTGCTGGAAAACTGGCAGTCCATCCTGCTCGCGGTCGCCTTGGTCATGTTTGTCGTGCGTCCGCTGAATATCTGGATCAGTTCATTCGGCTCCGATATCGGAACCAAAGAAAAACTCTTTCTCAGCTGGGTGGCTCCACGCGGCATCGTTGCGGCATCCATGGCTTCCCTCTTTGCACTGCAGCTCAGCGCGGACGGCACCTTCGCAAACGAGGCAAAACTGCTCGAAAACTTCACGTTCTCAGTCATCGCCGCAACCGTCATACTTCAGGGACTGACAGCAGGAAAGTGGGCCCAGTTCCTCGGAGTTTCCTCCAGCAGCGACGCGGGTTGGATGTTGGTTGGCGCACATCACCTCGGGCGCGAACTGGCACGCACGATCCAGGAAAAGGGAGTGGATGTGTTGCTCGTGGATACCAATCCGCGGGATGTGGCAGAGGCCAAGGCGGAGGGCTTGAATGCACTCGAAGCTGATGCACGGGAAGTCGAGAATATCACGATCGATGACCGGTTCACGAGCATTCGCAACATGCTCGCGCTCACCGACAATAACGAACTCAATGAATGGATTGCAAACGAGTGGCGATCCCATCTCGGCAAGGACCATGTCTTCGCCTGGAAAACCGGAACCCAGGCTGAGCAGGGTTCGTTTCTCAACCTTCCGCGTCCCTCCGTGCTCGCCGAGGAGCTGCACAATGGAACTGCTCGCATCGAGTGGAAAACCACCGAACCCGAAGGTGAGGAAAAGCGTCTCTTCTCCCTGTTGCGCGACGGCATTCTGCCCTGGACAGACGATCCCCAATTTGACGAGGCAGGCGCTGCTCACCTGTCGGTGTCCCGCACGGTGGGTTATTTGCGCAGGGCCATGCGCCGGGGAGGCACCTACGAGTGGGACTGTCAATCGTTACAGGAGGTCTATGAACAGATTGCCACCATTCTCTCAGATCGCGAACCCAGTATTTCGCGCAAGTCACTGCTCAAAGATCTGATTGACCAGGAGCGCATCCTGCCTCCCTTCCTCGGACACGGGATCGCCGCACCTCATGCCTACAGTTCCCACATCAGCGAACGCATCTGCATGCGAATCACGCTGAAACGTCCGATTTCTGTCGAAAACCAGGCCGACCCGATTCAGACTGTGTATTTCATCCTAAGTCCCGCCGGTGACCCCGAAGGACACCTGGCCACTCTCGCTGAAATCGCAAAAACCTGCCATGAACAACGCTTGATCGACCCTGGGGCTCCCGCTGCATGAGTCCCTCAGGTCAAGGCACCCAATGAAACCCCGCTCTCCGTTTTCGATGGATGTTGAACCCTCGCCACAACTGTTGCGAGGTCGGCACATTGCAGCCGGAGTGCTTCTGATTGTCGCGCTGCTGTGCGCATTCTGGTGGTGGAAGACCTTCCCATTTCGGGAGCATCATCAGATCCTGCACGTTTCCTTTGACGCATTCCGTCATGTCAGCCAGGAGCTGGACCCACAGTTTGAATCCCAGGCCCGTGACTCCACCTTCGAATTCCTGGACATTCAGACCCATCATGCCGGATCGATCCAGCAGGCCAAGGGGGTTGCAACCGGACTCATCGCCGACGTGGCGAGTTTTGCGACACCCATGGAAATCGTCGAAATCCAGCGTCGTGGCATCGCCGTGCCAGACGACTGGGAGCAGCGCTACCCGCATCACAGTTCACCCTGCTACTCCACCGTCGTCTGGGTAGTCAAACCCTCTGCCGGAACTCTGGCTCCAGCCTGGTCCAGCCTGCTGGGCACAAGCGTTCGCCCCTGCATGCCCGATCCGACGGCCTCCGGAGCAGGCAGATACGCATACCTGGCGGTGATCATCGGTTCCCGCACCCACCCTTCCCCATCTTCAACCGCATTCGCATCACCCCAGGCCAATCGCATCCTCGAAAAAATTCACATCACCGGTGACCGGGCAAGCAGCGCGGCCCGACAGTTCCTGCAATCCCCACACCTGAACGTCCTGCTCACCTGGGAGAGTGAGGCGCTTCAGCTGTTGAGGCAGCATGCGCACTCTGGGCTGACCATCGTCTATCCCGAACACCCCATCCTTGCCGAGCCAGTTGTCGTCGAACTTGTCCAGCACACCGCTCAGCGCGGCACCGGACCCTCCGTGCATGCTTACCTGAATTACCAGTTTACCGAAGCAGCGCAATCAGCCTTTGCGAAGGCCGGATTTCGCCCACGCCTGAAGCAGGTTCTCCATGCGGATACACCTGAATTTCCAGAACTCGATTGGGTCGCGATTGAGTCAGCACTCGGCCCCTGGCCGGAATTGCTCGACTCCGCATTTGGACCCAAGGGACACTACACCCACCTGCAGGCCCTGCGCAAAGCACGTCATGGCGGAAGCGAGTGACTGTTCCGTGAATTGACAGAATGACCACCCCCGTTTGCCTATGAACGTTGAAATCCTCTGCATGTTGCTGCTGCTCGTGGCCGTACTGATCGCATTTGCGATGGAAAAACTGCCCACCGAAGTCGTCGCCATGATCGGATTCTCCATCCTGCTCATGGCCGGATTTTTACCCGCAGACCGGGCCATGCAATCGTTCTCCAATCCAGGTCCCATTGCCGTGGGAGCACTGTTCATCATCAGTGCCGCCCTCGAGCGCAGTGGTGTCATTGATGGCATCGCCTATTGGACCCAGCAATTGCCCAAAATGAGCATCCGCCAACTGCTTCCCATGCTCATCCTGGTCGTCGCACTCATTTCGGCCTTCATCAACAACACCCCGGTCGTGGTCGTCTTCCTTCCCGTGGTGATCGGTCTCGCACACCAGATGCGAATCGCACCGTCCAAACTGCTCATCCCGCTGTCCTACGCATCCATTTTTGGAGGCACCTGCACCTTGGTTGGCACTTCGACCAACATCATTGTCAGTTCGGTAGCCGAAGACGCAGGCATTGCCCCTTTCTCCATGTTTGAACTCGCCATCATTGGCGTGCCCATCCTGATCGCCGGGACCCTCTATCTCATGGCAGTCGGCCCGCGACTGCTTCCCATTCGGGAAACCATCAGCTCCATTCTCTCGGAGGAAGAACGTCGCGAGTACGTCGTGGAAGCCTACGTCACCGAAGCCTCACCACTGATCGGTCAATCCATCGAAGAGGCGCTGGGGCGCCAAAAGGGAAAGCTGCGAGTGCTCGAAGTGCTCAGAGCCGGAGTTCGCATTCCCGAACGACTGTCCAGGATCACCTTGCGCGAGGGAGATCGTTTGCTCATGGCACTCTCCCCCAAAGCGGTATCCAGCACACAAAATACTGCCGGACTCGCCCTGTCCGGAAGTTTTGGCGACGGTCTTACCCAAATCAACCGCACCGAAGGATTGATCGTCGAGGGTGTGCTTGGGCCGGACTCCCGCCTCGTCGGTCGCTCCATCAATGAATGCAACTTCCGCCAGCGCTACCGGTTGATCCCCATGGCCCTGCACCGGCGCGGACACAACATGATGGAGGATTTTACCAACATCCCACTCGAATACGGAGACACCCTGCTGATGCTCGGTACCCATGAGGCACTCGATTTTCTGCAAGGCAACGAAGACATCGTGCTGCTGAACAAACCACCGCTTCCCCTGCATGGAAAACGCCTGCAGATGGGATTCACGCTCAGTGTGATCACAATGGTCATTCTGGTGGCGACACTCGGTATCCTGCCGATTGCCGCTGCCGCCATCATCGGGGCAGTGGCTTTGATCAGCTTCAAATGCATTTCACCACAGCAGGCCTACACCTCGATCCACTGGCCCATCCTCTTCCTGATTTTTGCCATGCTTGGATTTGGCGCTGCCATGGAACACACTGGAACTTCGAAGTGGCTTGCGGATGGCCTCGTCGGGTGGATCACACACGCGGTTCCTCCTGCCTGGCAACCCATCGCCCTGCTCGCAGGTCTCTACCTGATCACGACCCTGCTCACCGAAATTTTATCGAACAACGCTGCGGCCATCCTTCTCGCAACGCTCGCGATTTCCATTGCCGAAACCATGGGGATCAGTGCCCGTCCCCTGCTGATCGCGATCGCGGTCGCCGCATCCGCCAGTTTTGCCACGCCCATTGGCTATCAAACCAATACCTACGTCTATGGCGTCGGTGGCTACAAGTTCATGGATTTTGTGAAGGTGGGAGTTCCCCTCAATCTGATCGCCTTTGCCGTCTCGATTGTGGTGATTCCGTGGTTCTGGAAATTCTGAAAGGCCTATGGCCCACAAAGCACTGTTCCACAGCACCAGAAAGGTTTTGTGGAATCCTGACTTCAATTTTCTCACCTCCGATAGCCGGATTCGGAAGAATTCCTCCCCGTAGTCCCGACAAGTCGGGATAAGAATTCGGACCCACGTTGCAGTGCGAAAACAATTGTGTTGGGCCTGCATGATGGTCACTGTTTTCATAGCGCATGAACTCAC
>JBEGIR010000039.1 GCA_040224245.1 Puniceicoccaceae bacterium
TTGAGTGGATGTGGCTTCCTGGGAATACGCCACAGTTTGCAATGCCAACGCAATGCAGCAGCTCGACAGGACCCGATGGACCCGACGGCAGGAATGAGACAGTGTGAATCGTTTCATAGTTGTTTTGGATAGAAATGGGAATCCCGTACAGGCAGCGGCAGCGTCTGGAATCGCATCGTCCAGAAAGTGCGGCGGGACCGACTGGCGGTTCAAATGCTCAAGAACGACTGTGCAAAAATGCGGTTCGCCAGCAGGATTATCCTAATCGGTAATCAGGCGGCATTTCACGATTTCGCGAGTGCTTCGCACAATGCAGAAAAAGGTATTGGATTCTGTCGGATCCCAGGCAAATGCCTGTCCTTCGGCGGGGATCGAAAGGGTGCTGATCCATTCCAGCACCGAACCCTGCTTCGGCATTCGCAGCACGTACATTTCAGGTTCGTCGTGTCCAGTCACATACAGAAATCCTTCTGGACCAAATCCACCACCCGAGAGCGTAAACTGCCCACCCAGATGCGCCATGAGTTCCTGCGGAAATACCCAGCCTCCTGTGCGTCTCCATTGATCGTCAAAACGCACAAGGCTCGTCCAGTTCGGATCGCGATTCGGCTCCGCCGCACGATTTCCATAGTGTGCAAAACATACCCACCACGCCTCTTCATGACGCAATACCCAGGTCACCGACCCAAAATAGGCTCCAAAACTGTGGGTTCCGGATGGCTGCAATGTCTGCGTATCAAACCATTCAACCGATCCCGTCATGGGGATCTCGGGGTAGTTGGAGTGGGCGACAACCAGCTGATTCCCCAGCACAACGCCCGCATTAAAATGCACGATGGGACCTCCACGTTCACTCGACCATTCGGCCTGCAACTCGAGACTCTTCCGGTCATACTTTGCGACCGAGAGCGTTCCGATGGCATAGAGATGATCGGGACCGACAGCAACTCCCTGTGTCGCCTGTGGAGCGTGAAAACGGGAAACCTCCTCGATGCGCCAGTTCACACTTTGATCCATGTTTTGCGGAGCATCCATAGCTGCACCGGAAAGCGGAAGGAACAACAGCGCAAGCAGCCCATGCAGAAGGACTGGAATCAAGTTTCGTGATAGGATCATGCGCCGAACCATCACGATTCCAAAACCAGCGTCAACGGTCAAAAACTGGCGTTTCCGAATTGTAACCACTCAGAAACCATCACGTGACAAAGCGACGAAATTGTCTCCGTTTTCAGGGGATGAAGACAGCCTCCTGATCCAACCTTGCGTCACACTCAGGAAACGCGATGCGTGTACCACGCAATCCCTTCCACAAACATCTCCGATGCATCCACATGGCGGCGAATGTACTCCACTTCCGAAGCATTGCTTGTGAAATAATGCGACGCAGTGCGCGGCAGGTAACATCTCCAAACCGGAAAAAACTCGCGCTGTTGCAACGTGACGGGATCAGGACCCACTGACTGGGTTCGCACATAAAACGCCACTCCTTCATAGACATATTGATGAGACAAGTTTGCGATCACAGTATCACGCTCCGACGCACTTGCTGTGTAGAAATGGGCACCCGCACGTTGATTGTAGAAGCGATATACGGGTGTATTGTATTCGCTCGGTGCATATTCCACTCCAAAAGTTGGCCCCTCGTAGCGCCACTGCGGCAGATTCAAGATCACCTGCTCGAGTTCATCCCGAAAGGCCGTAAAAAAATAGGCACCCGTCGCGGGTTGATAGAAGCGTTGCACCACACTTTCATCAGAAATCCAATCGAGCCACCGCAGCTGAACTCCACTACCTTGAGGCACCTCGAACTGCAGGCGCAGCTCCGTTCTTCCCTGCTCCAGCGACAGCGGACCGACAATGGCACTGCGCCAGACACCCTCTGCAGTCTGAGGTAAATTGACATTACCCGCTTCAGCACCATTGACCCAAACCTTCACAGCAACGCCCGCTTGCTCACTCGCATAGCGCAGGCTCAGGGAATAGCTGCCCGTGGAGGGCACATCCAAGGTATAGCTCACAGCATCCCCATCTTCAATTGACGCAAGGTGCAGGCCGTTGCGTTCAGCCGAATCCGTCTCTACGTCCAGTGAACCCTGCTGATCAGAAAATGCGGCGGCACTGATGCGGCCTGGAACCGGGTGCACTGGCATGGCACTCGGGTCATCGTAGGCATAGACCCGCACGTAATCCACTTCCATGCGTTGCGGAAAGATTGAGTCATCCACACCTTCACTGCCACCCCAGTTTCCCCCGATAGCGAGGTTCAGCAGCAGGTGAAAACGCTTGTCAAAAGGCCAGGATCCCGAGTCGCCACCATCATTGGGAAATGAGAAGTAGTGAATGTCGTTGAGATAGACATCAATGCGCTCTGGAGTCCAATCGAGTCGATAGACATGGAACTGCTCATCCACAGAGGGCACCACAATGGAGTCCCCGACCTGCGTTCCGATGGAATGATTAAACTTGCCCGTGTGCACCGTAGCGTGAACACGGTTCATGTCATACCCCACGTGCTCCATGATGTCGATTTCACCACTGTCCGGCCATCCCCCATATTCCCAATCCGTAGGCAACATCCAAATCGCAGCCCAGGTTCCACGCCCTGCGGGCAGTTTCGCACGAATGTCAAACCGCCCATACAACCAATCCCCTTTGTTCACCGTGCGCAGGCGTGCTGAGGTGTATTCCCGGGTGAAACCACTGTGGGTGAAGGACTCCTTGCGCGCTTCGATGATGAGTTTTCCATCCTCCACCCATGCATTCGGTTGCGGGTGATTTGCGGGCGTGTAGTTCTGGAGTTCATTGTTTCCCCAGGCCCATTCATTGCCATCCACATCAAAACTCCACTTGTTCGGGTTCGGGGCGCCCTCGACCTCAAACTCGTCCGACCAGACCAGCGTTGTTCCTGCGGGCACATTGACTGGCACTTCTGCGCGCAGTGAAATGGCAAGAGTGAAAAGCGTTCCCATGCACAGGTGCAGGGTTTGACTGTATCGCAAAAGGCTGGAAATCCTAAGGTTGTTCTGTTGCTTCATGATAATGGGGGGTTGATCGGCTTGAACCAGAGATCAGGCTCCGTTTCACTTTCGCATCACCTGTTTGGGTGTGCGATTCTCAAAAAACAGTCCCCAGTGTTTTTCCGCACCGTGCGGATTCCCGGGGTCTCCCTTCCAGGGTTCATCAAAGGCTTCAAAGAAAAAGACGGTCATCTGATTTTCCAGCGCCAACTGCTGAAGTTCCCTGTAGTAGCACTCCTGCTGGAGTTCTCCCGCACGGTCACCAAACTCGCTGGCAGTCGTCGCCCACCCCGCTTCCAAAACCGCAATCCGTGCTTCAGGCAAGGCCGCATGCACGGCTTTGAGATTTTCCACAGTGTAGCCCAATCCTTGCTCAATGGATTTCCCCTCCCAGACCGGATAGCTGTGAACCCCGATGAAATCCAGCTCTCGAGCGAGTCCGGCTCCCTCCTGTATCCACCACTCATAGTTCTCCGCAACCGTGACTTCCTGCGGAACCGCTGCCTTGACCCTGCGCACAAGTTCAATCACTCGCTCCACCGTCATCATGTGATCGTTCCAATTCACCAAAGCCTCATTGCCTACGTTGATCGCCACTACAATTCCCGGAAATCGCAGCGCCAGCCCGATGCCCTTGTCCACAGCCGCATCATTGCGAATGCGGTTGGCAGATAGCTGTGCAGCTGGGATCGGTTCGGTGAGCCACGGGCAGCCCTCATGATTGCTGACTTCAGCATCCAGCCACACGCCAAGCAGCACTTGCATGGGCAGGGCATGCTCAGCGATCAGCTCCAGCGTGCGCTCGGTATTCTCCGCAGTGTCGTACATGCGAATCAAGCGAAAGCCATGATCAATCAAAAGGTGGAGATCCTCGAGGATCTGCGCATCGCTCGGGTTGATCGCTCCGTCACCCCGGTCCGGATGCTGACCTTCCCGAAATCCAGAGTATGCCACCGCCCAGTGCTGCCCGGCAATGAGCGCGTCAGCAGTTTGCTCAAACGCTTGTATCCCCGTTTGCGGAATCAACGATATCAACCAAAACCAACAGAGCCATCGGGTTCTCTTCATGTCCGTCAATGTATTCAGCATAGAATGAAAATCAATGCAAATACACAGCGCTGTCCAAAAGAAAAACCTGCCGGGCATTTCCGACAGGTTTTTCTCTGAAAACAGCTGATAACGTCGAAATCAGAATACAAAGCCAGCTTGGAGCCTCCATGACAGGCCTGATTCATAAACATAACCATAAAGGTCCTTGTCGTCTGTCAGGTTGTCAACATTGAGCTGCAGGTAGACCGGGCGCTCCTTCCACTCAAAATCATAGCGAGCCATGGCGTTGAGCAGCAACTTCGTGTCGGTGTAGAGCTTGATACGGTTGCCATTCAGGTCCGTTACCGCATCACCCGAAACCGTGAATCCCGAGAGGTACTCGCGCTCGCTCTGGTAGGTGCCACCAAAGCCGAGCTTCAACCCTTCCAATACACCGCTGTCGAATTTGTAGCTGGTCCAGAATCCAAAGTCATGCTCCGGAGTATCGTCCAGGCTTTCTCCATTGGTGGTCGCGGGACCGCCCGTCCATGTGGAAGTGTCGGATGGATCCGTATAAGCTTCTTCCTTGGATACTCCCTGCAGTCCCCAGTTGCCATCCGGAAAATACCAGATCGCCCAACGATCCTGCGGGTAGGGATACTTTGGAAACTTTCCGGCATCGACTACCTTGCGTTCCGTGTTCGCGTAGTTCAACAGCAGTTGCCAGTTGTCCGTCAGTGAAAACAGGAACTGGATTTCGTAACCCTTGGATTCGGTCACACTCACAATATCGGCAAAATAGTCGACATCCCCTGCTGCCCAGTCCTGAGAGGCATTGTTTGCAGGGGTTCCATTCACCGAACTTCCGGCAAACATCCAACCCGGCCAACCGTTCTGTGAACCCCATTCGTAGATGGCGTCAAGATAGGCTGCTCCAGCAGTGTCGTTGCCATTGCCGTCCAACACGGTGATATAGGTCTGGCCATCCACGACCTGCACCATCCCCGCATTCTGAGCTGCGGTAAACAGCGCCAGGTTATCGGTATGCGACTGGTTGTTGGTCACATCCGAAATGTTGTAAACCGTCGGCTTTGTCGGATCGTACCGCCCCTTGGCTGGTGCAGGTGCCCACCACAGGCTCAAGGTCGAAGCACCGGTGACCTTGATTTCATACATGCTCATGGTCGCCGCGATCCGCCCATCGAGCAGGTTCAGCTTGACGCCGATTTCCTCACTCTCGGCTTTGGTTGCACTGATGGCATTGCCATATCCGTCACGCTTCCCGTCAAAGTTGGGTTCGAGTCCTTCAGACTTCAGACCAAACACGCTCAGACCTTCAATGAGTTCGATACTCAATCCAATCTGGGTGGTGTCCTCCGACTGTGCTTCGGGATCGCGGAAGTTACTGCTCGTCTGCACTCCACCTTCAAAGGTGTAATCCGTCAAATACTGGTCGTTGCGGTCACGGCGCATGCCATAAATTGCCGTAATGCGCTCATTCCAGAAACGTCCCTGCCATACACCATAGTAGCCCTGATTGTAGGAAATCGCATCGTTGCGATTCGTCGGAAGCAACGGAGAAAAGGCCTTCACGCCACTTGCAGTTCCATTGTCCTGAATGCCCTCTCCAAAACGGATCAGCGAGCGATCATCAGGACTCCGGTAGAGGAAGGATGAGTGATTGCCTGCTCCCGAAGTAAAACTTTGAGACTCATAGGTTGCCTTCAGATCCGACATGCCCAGAAGAAACATATGCGATTGGTTCAGCCAGCTCGAATCTTCAAAAAAGTTGGCCTGGTAATTCAGTTCCACTTTCACCTCTTCACGGGTGCGCTCAATGGACTGATCCTGCCACATGTAAATCAAGGAGGCATTGGTCAGCGTGCGATCATCTTCGTCGTCACCGTTGAAAATCTCGCCGTCGAAGACCGGGTCGCCATTGGCAAGTTCGAAGGGACGCACGTTAATCGTCGCCCACAGGTCACTCGGTCCCTGATCACGAACATAGGAGTTATTCACGATATCGCGCTTTTCGATCTCAACCTTGGCGCGATTGTAACCCACCATCATGTTTAGATCCTTCAAGATGCGATGCTCGGCTTCGATCAGAATGTTCGAAGTGTCGTTCTGAATGAAGGTGTCCGGACCCGACAGGCGAAACGTGCGGTTGTCCACATCGTCAAACACGACAAAACCTGCCTTCTGCAAACGACCTTGCTGCCCGATGACATTGTTCAGATCATCCAGATCACCACGGGCGCGCATGGTCTGAAACCCAATCCCGTTGGTACGATCATATCCCAGCTCGAGGTCCAGGGTGATTTTGGTGTTCTCAAACGGTTTGTAAACCAGAACGGGTGAAATAAACCAGCTCTCCCGATTCTGCACATCAGTCCAGTGCTCCGAGTCTTCAACCGACGCCGTCACGCGATAGCCCAGTTTGTCACTGATCGGTGCCGTATTGTCGAGTGTTGCCCGATACTGGCTGTCCGATCCGATCAGAGCGGTAACCGCTGTGAAACTCTCCTCAAGCGGGCGCTTTGGCAGATAGTTCACAATGCCACCAAAATTTCCAATACCATACAGCAATGCGGCAGGTCCGCGCACGACTTCAATACGATCAATATTCACCGAATCGGATGCGTGCTGCCGACGAAATCCTTTGCGAAGCGAGGAATCAGTCACAAATCCGCGCACCTTGATCGTCGTGTTGGTCAGGTTAGCGGTCGCACCCTCTCCGTTGTGCACTCCGCCTGGGACTCCATCCAACCCCACACCGGCATCGTTCTGGGATTGCAAAATGATACCTGCAGAGTAGCGCAGGGATTCACGCAGATCTATAGATCCCGTATCTTCAATGAACTCCGATGTGATGACCTCAATCGGCATCGGCATATCCTGCAGGGCAATGTTGATGCGAGAGCCTGAAATTGAGTTGCTGGCGTAATAACCACGGTCGCCTTCCGTATTTACCTCAAAAGGAGACAATTCGTAGACGTCCTCCTCGTCGTTTTGGGTCTCCTGCGCATAGGAGAGCAATCCACACATGCCCATGAGCGAGCATGCAAGAATGCTGTTCTTCAGTATTCGTTGAGTCATTTGTTTTTCGTTAGGGGGCTCAGGGTATAGTTCCCGGCAGAAGACAGGTTCAACCGGAAAACGGTTTGAGTTTTGTCCACACAACATGTGCAGCAGGAGAATTTCTGTCAACTTTTATTTGCATTCTTTTTCATTCTACGGAAAATTTTTGCAATTCATTCATACTCACCTCTCTTTGCCTTATTCCATGCGGTTCTAAGATTGTTTTCTGCCTTTATTTAAGGCAAATTCATTCAATCTATTCCCACATTATCGCACACAATTTCACTTATCACCCTCAAAACACAAATCCTACATCATCAACTCTTCATTTGTTTCATTAGACTTGCTCATAACCCCTATTGCCTGCAAAATTATCAGCACATCCTCGACAATCGGGCTTGATTCACTATGTTGAATTCCAGAACAATGCATCTACGAGTACGACCGCCCAAGAAGTCGCTTTGCAACAGGATCTTCGGTTCATCGATCCGATCCCTATCGCATTCTCACTCCACTTGATCTCTCAAACCTGCTTCCTCCGATGCATCACGATCCTCTCCTTGATGTGCTAAGCTCCGATCTGGAGTCTACGCTGATCCTCAGTTCCACCCTCGAAATCCAGCGTCTGCCCGAGTCGGCCCGTGTGCTTTTTGATCTTTTTTTTCCAGACTCCCAGCACAGTGGAACTCGCCTGCCTTTTCCCTTGCATTGCTGGATCATTGACCAGCTGCAGCACCAACGAACCTCCCATCAGGGAAAGCCGTTTAAGTCTGCCACTACCTTTTCCCAACACGGTCGCATCCTGATCGCCATCCTCTTCCAGTACCCTAAAGTGCCCGGTTTTCGCCTGTATCTCGAAGAGGACCCAACTGCCAGGGAGGTCTACGAATCCATCTGTTCCCAACTCACACGGCGTCAACTGGAAATGTACCACCTGATCAAGGAGGGGGAGCGTGACATTCGAACCATTGCCCAAAAGATGGGAATCTCCGTGCGCACGGCAGAGGGTCACAAGATGAACCTGCAACGCATTCTGCCACGTTTGTAAACACAGCCCATTCAGCTAAAAATGGGTTCGCACGCTCACGAAGAAACTCCGAGGTGAGCGTGGTCCGTAAAAGTATCCCGCATCCCGTTCAGCTCCACTGCTCAGATCCTTCTGGCGTTCATCCCAAAGGTTGCGCACCCCAAAACCAAGATCAATGTGGGCCGCCCTCTCGCCTTCTCCGAGCGCGATGTGTTTGGTAAAGGACAAGTCCATCACCCAAAATGGATCGGTTGCTTGATTTACCCATGCTTCCGTCTCGTTTACGGCAATCATCGACCCTGTATAGCGTACTCCGAGAAAAACGTCCAACAAGGCTTCGTTCAGATAGGAAAACTGCAGCCTGCCGGTCCATCGCGGAGCTTCGGTAAAGCGGCGCTCAAAAACTCCATCCAGAATCTCGGCAGGCTCTTCAAAGCGGGCATCATTCAAAGCAACACCTGCTTCCACACTGAAATGCGGCAGAAAGCGATAGCGCATGTTGAGTTCCGTTCCCTGAACAACCGCTCCACCCGCATTCACACGCTCCTTAAAAGCCAGTCCGTCCGCATCGATGAAAACGAGATCTGGAACATGAAACACATCCGAGATCTCAGTGCGGTACAGTTCCAGATCCACTTGCAACTGATTCTCCGCAAAAGCGGGAGTCCACACAAATCCCGTAGCGTATGAGACCGAGCGCTCCTCCTTCAACCCCGCTCCATTGCGCACCCTCGTGGGATCCTCAAGGATTTCAATGTGAAAATCTTCGTCAAAAATCTCCGGTGCACGAAATCCCGTCGACACCGACGCGCGCAGCGTCAGTGCTTCTGTTGCGGTCAAGCGAACTGCCGCCCGCGGAGACCAAACCCAATCCGCCAGCTGTGAGTGCTTGTCGCTCCGCAGCCCGAGGATGAGCGTCCAGTCCGCACTGGGATCCCATTCGTCCTGCAAAAATACACCCAGGTTGTCAAAAACGTCGTCAGCAATTGCATCTTCACCCGAAAAAGCGGCCACCGTGCCGTCACTGCGCAGCGGCTGTCCGAGATGATTCCTTTTTTCATCAAATACCGCATCCCGTTGATACTGGACGCCAAAGGAGAGCGTATGACGCGGTAACTGCAAGGTACCCAGCGAGTCCAGATACAGTCGCTCGCTGCGCGTCATTCCATAGAGCATCTTGGCCTGCTCCACTGCCGCCAGGTATTCCTGCTCGTCATAGCCTGCACTGCCCGGTAAGGCAACTGACCCCACTCCCCCGTAGTAGCTGTCGCGCTCGACATCCGACAAGGAAGCTCCGACTTTGTAACGAAAGTGCTCACTCAGTTCCTGGTCCCAGAATACACCGCCCCGATGCCAGCGGTGCTCAAGTGCCTCCGTGATCTGAGTCTCATGCGGCGCGAGATCGAAGCGATCTCCACTGCGGCGCTCCTCCCAAGTGTAGGCGTAATTCACCCGGATGCGTCCAGTCGACGTAGGGTAGACCCAAAAATGGGTGCCAACCGAATAGTAGTCTTTTTCCGTAATGTCAGTAAACCCATCCCCATTCAGATCCACCGCATCGCTCTTTCGCACATCACCATACACGGTACCCGCATGCTGGCGGAATCCTGCGAACCAGTCCTTCTTCCCTGCCACGAGCATTGACGACGCCCCATCCACCTGCTCAAAGGTTGCCGAAATATCCACCCCATTCACAAAGGGTTCTTGCGGAATCAGGTTGATCACACCCGCAACCGCCCCTGCACCATAGAGCGATGACGCACCTCCCTTGACCACCTCAATACGCTCGATGAACGAGGTTGAAATGTGCTCGAGTCCGTAGACCGCTGCCAGACCTGAAAACAATGGTTGTCCATCAAACAAAAGCCGGTTGTAGCCAGCGCCAAGCCCGAGGAGTTTCACTTCTGTGGTGCCACAGTTCTGGCAATTGGCTTCCACCCTGGCACCCGGCAAGTAGTCGAGAGCAGTGGCAATATCGCCAGCGTTGAAGGTGAAAAACAAGTCTGCGCCCAGCACTTCCATCTTCACGGGCAGATCCAACAGACTTCGCTCCGTGCGCGTCGCCGTCGACACCACCTGATACGCATCGAGCGTAAGAATCGCATCGCCGTCGTTGGCAAAAGCAGGAGAGCTAACGCACGCACCCAGTAGGAATACCAGCAGGTGTGAGCGACAAAAGAGTGAATTTGGTCTGGATCGCATAGGTAGGTTGAACATGAAAACATATCATGTAGCTTGAGCTACAATCAAAAGATGTAGCCTTGGCTACAAATAATAATTGTTAACAGTGAAAATTCACAGGGACGCGCATTTCAATCCATGAATGAGCCATTCCAGCCCAAATCCTTAACACGTAAGACCCATAAAGCCTGTGGCAGTAGACAGCTCGAAGCTGCAATCACTGGGACTTGCAGTGCTGGTCTGCCTCTACATTCAACCCAGGCACCTTCAATTCACCGCATCCGAGTCATCGGAATCCCCAAGAATCGTGCGAAACTGCTCCGATTTCCCCGATATCAGGTCCTCCAACGTATAGCGTTCAAGTACCCTAAAAAACATGTCCGCCGCTTCGTCGAGCACCCGCTTCAGGTTGCAGGAGGGACGCAAGCGACACGACACTCCACGGTGCTGGCAATCGATCACACGATCATCCGATTCCCCAAGACGCACCACCTCACCCACATTGATCCGTCCAGGTTCCCGTGCCAGAGTGAAGCCTCCACCACTTCCTTTCTGCGTATGCAGATAACCCGCCTTTCCCAGGCGATGCACAACCTTGACCAGGTGATTGCGCGAGATACCGTGAGCGCTCGCAACTTCATCCACAGTGGTACGCACATTACCTCTCACCGCAGCGTGCATGAGCACGCGCAGCGCAAAATCAGATTGAAGGCTGAGTTTCATTTCTAGCATTCCAACATGACTGCTTTTGAAATGCATTCAATTTTTAAATATGTATTTTTAATGCATATTTGAATTGCGTTGAAATCACTTCTACAACACGCTCCCCAAAAAACCATCTTTCATCATGTCTGAAATCAACGAACAATCTACAGTTGCAGCTTGGGTTCGCGCCATGCCTATCCGTGCTGGCATCTTCGAGAATCTGGGCATCGACTATTGCTGCGGTGGCAAAAAGCCGCTGGCCGATGTCTGCGCCCGCAAAGGTCTTGACGTCAAAACAGTCGTTTCGATGCTCAAGGCGCTCGATGCAGTCTCGGATTCCGAGGGCATCGACGTCGAACAACTTTCGCTGCGCGAACTCTGTGATCACATTGAACGCCAACACCATGACTGGTTGAGGCAGGAGCTTCCACGCCTCGATTTCATGACCGAGAAGGTGGCGCGCGTTCACGGTGACAGCGAGCCACGGCTAGTCGAGATCCGCAAAGTCTTCGAGTCGTTTGGTCCGGACCTCGTCGAACACACCGTTGAGGAGGAATCCAGTGTGTTCCCGCTGATTCGCAAACTGGAGTCCAATCCAGGCGAAGCGAAAATCATCGCGGAGAACCTGCGCAGTGCCATTCAGAAGCTTGAAGCGGAACACGACCAGGCTGGCTCGGCACTCGAGCGTTTCTCCGAACTGACGGATCGCTACCAGCCTCCCGAGTGGGCCTGCAACACCTTCCGCGCACTCTACGACACGCTCGAGCGACTCGAACGCAACATGCACCAGCATGTGCACAAGGAAAACAACATCCTGTTTCCCGCCGCACTTGCGATGGCAGCGAATCGCTGACCGACCGTCTCACATTGACTCACCATCAATTCTCAATCCGGAATCGCTTCAAACATGAAGGTATCCCGTCCAGAAACACCACCTGACGCACAGCCATTGATCTATTCCTGCTCGGGATGTTCCAGTGCGGCCCAGTTGGCCAATCACCTCGCCGTGCGCATGGATCGATTGGGTGAGGCCGAAATGTCGTGCATCGCCGGCCTCGGGGGTGACGTGAAACCTTTGGTGAGAACAGCATTGCGTGCAGTCGAATCGGGCCGACCCATTGTCATGATCGATGGATGCGCACTCAAATGCGGCCATCACATCCTGGCGCGCCACGGCATCACCGCTGACCTGCACTGGGATCTCGGAAAGAAAAAGGTCAGAAAGGAGAAACACGTCGATTTTGACCCTTCGCAGGCGAAGGAACTCGAAATCGAACTGCAACAGAGCATGCAAACCATCAAGCGTTTGTCCGATGAACCCTCTCAAGTCTAAATTCCCAAACACGATCACAACTCCGCCGTTCAGCGGAACCGCCCGCTCGGTGATTGACACTTCCCAATGGTTTTCCATTGCGACAACGGGTGCCCAGGGTCCTCACCTCGCAGCATGCTGGACACGCAACATTCTCGCCCTCGGGTATTCGGACCAGACCATTTCCATTCCGGTTTGGCGTTTGCAGCAAACGGAACGAAATTTGACCAAGGATCCCCGTATGCAATTACTCTTTGTTTCGTCAAAAGTGGTGCGTGCTGCGGGTCCCGGGCAGGGTCTGACCGTTTCCGGAACGGGAACCATTCACCGGGCAGGTCCGCTTTTTGAAGAAGCACGGCAAACCCTTCAATGGATTCACGGAGTTCTGATGCTTTCGATTCATTCGTGGAATCTGCATTTGCCCTAGTTTCTCTGCCGAGAAAACCCACTCCAAACACCAAACTCTAAGCATCCATCATGAAACTCATTGAACCCGCAATCCCCGAATACGGACTGGCATTACCGGAAGAACATCCGGTGCGAATCTACCTCGAGGAAAACGCTCACCTGGGTCGACTGCTCGACGAGTTGGAACCTGTGGATCCGCTCTCCGACTACCAGTTGGTCTACAATCTTTTCAATCAGGTCGCTTGCGTCGACATCCGTTACACGCGCAAGGAGAACCAGCTCTTTCCCTACCTGGAAAAACGCGGCTGGTATGGCCCCAGCCAGGGCATGTGGTCCTTTCAGGATGAAAACCGCAAACTGATCAAACAGGTGCGCCGTCGTCTCGAAAGTGGCAAGCTCGACCACTTGCACGCTGAGATTCGCACCATGATCGCAGAGCTGCGCCGCATGAGGGAGATCGAAGAGAGTCGGCTATTTCCGCTCGCCTTGGAAATCCTGCTTCCCGAGGACTGGGAAGCAATGAAGCATGGCGAGTCCGAAATTGGCTGGATGCACCGGACTGCTGATGCTTCCTCTGTTGAAACCGCGCCGACACCCGTGCAGGCCCTTGCTGAAGGCATTTTGCGCATGAACGAGGGAACGATGACGCTTGAGCAGATCAACCTGATGCTGCAGTTCATTCCTTTTGATCTCACCTATGTCGATGAGAATGACCGTGTGCTCTTCTACAACCGCGGAGAGGACCGCGTCTTCCCACGCAGTGCAGGTGTGATCGGTCGTGAGGTCCGGTTTTGTCACCCTCCCAAAAGTGTTGGCACAGTGCTGGAAATTCTCGATGCGTTTCGCGCGGGCAACAAGGATGAGGCTGAATTCTGGATCCGTTTCAAGGGTCGCATGGTTCACATTCGCTACTTTGCCATTCGCGACGCAGTTGGAACATACCGTGGTGTCATCGAAGTTTCGCAGGATATCACGGATATTCAAAAGCTTGAGGGTGAAAAACGCTTGTTGGATTGGGACTGATGCCCTAACGCATGCTTCATGAGTTCGCATCTCCAGTCTTCACCTGTCCCTTCTCAAGTGGCCCCACAGATTCACTCCGTTCAGGTTGGGCGCATTCAGCCATTCACTCGCAAGGGCACGAGCAGTGCGATTGCAAAGCACCAGATCGAAGGTCGTGTTCGCGTGCAAATGCTCGGCCTCTCAGGTGACGAACAAGCGGACAAGAAGGTCCACGGTGGACCCGACAAGGCCATACACGCGTACCCTCTGGAGCACTATGCGTTCTGGAACGCAGATCTGCTGAAAGATCACGTCCTGCTGCAGAAACCCGGTGCTTTTGGAGAAAATCTGACGACGCGCGGCCTGACCGAACAGAACATTTGCATCGGCGACCGCTGGAGCATTGGAACCGTGCTACTCGAAGTTTCCCAGGGACGCCAACCGTGCTGGAAACTGGATGATCGTTTCTCAGTCAAAGGCCTGTGTCGGCGCGTTCAGGACACCCGCCTGACCGGCTGGTATTTTCGCGTAATCGAACCCGGCGTTCTGCAGGCTGGTGAGGAGATAACACTGCAAGCTCGCCCCTACCCCGAATGGAGCATTAAACGCGTGATGGATCTGCTCTGGGGTCGCAAGGCAGATCCCGAACTGCTCAAAAGCGCCAGCGAACTTCCACTGCCTTCGAGCTGGACGCATCGCTTCGCGGAGCGCGCACGCGATAGTAGTTCTGTGAGCAATGAGAGTGCTCGCCTCGACGGCCCCGGTACTGCGGCGTGACCCCAATTGTCCGCCTGACTCAAAAGAACCGCCCCTTTTTCAATCCAGTCCGTTTTGCGTTTCCGCATCAGACTGCATTGTGCCAGATGCTCTCAATTGCTCCCTCTTGGAGTATCTTTGCTCCCTCACGGGGTGGAAGTGATGTTTCGAATCCCCTATGCTGATGCGTTGGATCACATTGTCTTATGCCTACACAACTGCAAACTCACTTCACACGCTTCGCCACTCCTCTGCTGCTCGCAGGTCTGCTTTCCGGGTCAGTTCAGGCCCAATCCGAGGATTCGATTCTGGACCTGCAACCCTATGTGGTGCGCTCCGACACCGGACAACCCGTGCTCGAAATCTCGGAGCGCGACTTGCAACAGCGCCAGGCCACCGACCTTGAAGATGCACTCTCACTCGATCCGAGCATCATGGTTGGAGGATCGACCGGAGTCGCCCAGAAAATTTATGTGCGAAATCTGGGCGAAGCCATGATCAATGTCAGTGTGGATGGAGCATCTCAGGCTGGCGCGCTCTTTCACCACACGGGTCGCATTGCGGTCGAACCCGACTTGCTCCGGCAAATTGACGTGCAACCCGGCATCGGAAGTGTTTCAGAAGGCCCCGGAGCTTTGGGCGGTTCCATCCGTTTCCAAACCAAAGATCCCTCTGATCTGCTGCGTCCAGGACAACGCTGGGGTTCCCTGCTCAAATACGGTTATTTTGGAAACACGTCCGGAGATAAAATCAGTCTCAGCGCCTATGGTCAGTTGAACAAACCATGGAGCGTGCTCGCGAGTCACGTACGTTCCGATTATGGCAACATTGAAGATGGAAAGGGCAATGAACTCGTGGGTTCAGGTACAGAGCAAGTTGCCACACTGCTCAAACTGGCAGGTTCGTTCGACAACGGACATTCCATCCGGCTGAGTTTTGAGAATCTTGAAGAAGAAGGCGAAAAACTGCGGCGTCCGGAATGGGCACCCGGTCCGGGAAATCCATTGTTTCCGATGGAATCCGAGCGCCAAACCTACACTGCCAACTACCGTTACGAATCGCCAAATGTGGACTGGCTGGGTCTCGGACTCATGCTCAGTCACACCGAAGCTGACATTTTACAAATCGGCCCATGGGGACCCTACACCGGTCAGATCGAAGGACAGCAGCTCAAGCTCTCCAACACCCAGTCCATCGGTCGCGCAGAACTGCAATATGGATGGGACTATCGCCGCGATGAGGTCACCGCCGGCAGCACCGACTCCCCACACGCCTATTCTGAAACGGGCAAGGTAAACGGCTTGTTTGTCGAGGCAGAGTTACCCCTGTTCGATTCTCTCACCGCCTACGCGGGAGCGCGCTACGACCGCTACGAACTTGAGGACAGCATGGATCAACACTTCAACCACGACGGTTTCAGCCCGAGTCTCGCACTGGTCTATGACCTCACCGACTCACTGGTTCTGCGTCTGAGCGGGGCAAGTGCCTATCGCGGACCCGACATCAACGATGCATTCAAGATTGATTTTGTCAGCAACGACCCAGACATGGAGGCTGAAAAAGCACGCAATTATGAAGCCAGTCTGCTCTACCGAACCGGAGGGTTTTCAGCGGAGCTGGGTGCCTTTCAGCACACCATTGACGATGTCATCACCAATACCCTGCCATGGTCCAGCGTTTATACAAACGCAGGGAAACTCGAAACCGATGGGATCTACGCACGTGTGAGTTATGCCGGCTCCAACTACAATCTCAGCCTGCTCTACAATCACGCGGATACAGAATTGAACGATCAGGTCGCCACCCGATACCAGTATGGATCAGTGGTCTCTTCCATTGGAGATACCTGGGTGCTGGATGCCTCCTGGCAGGTCACTGACGCGATCGCGCTGGGTTGGAATTCCCGCCTCGTGCAGGAAATTGACGGCATTTCGATCCCCGAAGACATCGCCGGGATTCCCAACGCACGCATTCGCAAGCCCGGCTACGATATTCATGATTTCTACCTGAGCTGGGTACCCTCCTTCGAAGAACGCATCACCATCGTTCTCACCGTCAAGAACGTGTTCGACACCCATTATATCAGCCATGGAAGCATCGAAAACATGACGGCAATTCCCGGATTTGAGGCTGTGATTGGTGCAGCGGAACCCGGTCGTGACATTCGTCTGTCCGCTTCCTTCCAGTTCTAGTTTCCCAGCGGAACGCTTGCAGAGGAGCACTTCCTCCGCAGGTTTGAAAATCGAGGTTCACGCCGAACCTCGATTTTATTTTGCTCCCATCCCCACATCGCTCACATGAGAAAAATTCTGCTTTGGATTCACCTGATTTCGGGCGTCAGCTGCGGACTCTTCATTGCCATGATGTGCGCCACTGGCATCGCCATCGCCTTCAAGCAGGACATTCTGAACTGGATCGACCGTCCAGTGACTCATCTTTCCGAAAGCTCCCAAACTGGCGAACGCCACAGTGCTGACGCCGTGCTCGCCTGGCTGGCGCAATACCATGCTGACCTGGAATTCGAATACCTGGAAATTCCGGCTGACCCACTGCGCGCCTACACGGTGTATGATTCGCACTACGACCCTTCTTACATCAACCCGTATGCGCTCGAGCTGATCGAAGCGCCCTCTCACACCGCGCACCACCTGTTGCACACTCTCGAGACATGGCACCGCTTTGCAGGCCTTCAGGGCGAACACTGGTTCGTGGGTCGACTCATCAATGGCACTGCCAATCTGATGTTTGTGGTTCTCTGTCTCACGGGTTTGGTGCTCTGGTTCCCTCGTCGCTGGCGGTGGCGTCTCTTGCGGCAGAATCTGCAGCTCAACTCCAAGGCACGACGCGCGGCGCGCCGACGCAACCAGCATCAGGTCTTTGGTTTCTGGAGTTTTCCCGTGCTGCTGTTGCTCGCCGCCACGGGTGTTGTAATCTCCTTCGAGTGGGCACACAAACTGGTGTTCGTGCTGGCCGGTGAAACCCCATCACAGCACCGCACCTTCCGCATGCTCATGCTCGAACCGCCTGAAGTGGATGCAGAAATAACCCAACACGCTGAACGTCCGCTCTTCCAAACAACACTTCAGTCCGTTGCAGCACAATTTCCCGACTGGACGGCGGTCGAGTTTCAGTTGCCACCTGCTGGGGAGCGAACAAATCCCAAAGAACCACTCACGCTCTACATTCACCGACCGTCCGGGTTTGTGACGAAGGGTCTCGTTTTTGCTCATGCACACCCAGTAACCGGCGAGCTGATGCAGGTCACGCAATGGCACGAGCGCAGTCGCGGCATTCGGGCGCGAGTATGGGTGCGCTTCCTGCACACTGGCGAAGCGTTTGGATTTTTGGGGAAACTCGTTGCATCCCTCGCCTGCACAGCGGGTCTGATACTGGTTTACACCGGATTCGCACTCGCGCTTCAGCGATGGAAGCGTTCCCGTGCACCGTGAAGAGAATGCATGACCCGGTTCAATGGATTAAAACGAAAACATCTGCGATGACGTGGGATGTAACTTGCAAATTTGACAACTCGCTATCATTGCTATCAACTAGTCTACATGGCACAGTTACTGGTCAGAAATGTGGAAGATTCACTGGTGCGCAAACTGAAGCGTCGTGCCAAGGAGCGGGGAGTTTCTGCGGAGGAGGAACACCGACGCATTCTTGCCGAATCGCTCGCTCGCAATGAGAAGAAGCGTCCGTCGCTGATCGGGTTCCTGATGTCTGACGAAGGAACGGTAGCTCCTGAAATAGAATTGGAACTGACCCGGGTCCGCAGGTTGGAATCACGGAACACCGGGTTCTGATGGCCTTTCTTCTCGATACGAATGTGCTCAGTGAACTCCGGCGCAGCTCCAAATGCGAACCACAGGTTTGGGCTTGGGCACAGTCCGTTGGGGACCGGTCCAGCTACATCAGTGTGCTTTCACTGGGTGAGATTCGCAAAGGGATCGAAGTGCTGCGTCGACGATCTCCCGAGCAGGTTTCTGCTTTTGAGTCTTGGATTGAAAAGCTAACTGCAGCTTACGAAGACTGTATTCTACCCATATCGGAGGAGGTGGCCGAACATTGGGGACGTCTCGACGCCATGCGAAATCTCCCGGTCATCGATGGCCTGCTTGCTGCAACGGCGCTCCACTATCGACTCACCATCGTCACCCGAAACATCCATAATTTTCCAGACGATATGCAACTACTCAACCCATGGGACTTCTCTTCGTGAGCTGCAAAAGCAAGATGCAGCTGCCGTTCCAAGTCCATCGAAAACACGCGTTAACTTTTCACCGCGATTGCTCATGAACACCCGTATCGAAACCGACACAATGGGTCCCATTGAGGTTCCCGCCGACAAACTCTGGGGCGCCCAGACACAGCGCTCGATCGAATGCTTCCCCATTGGACCAGCCGGTTCGATGCCAGGCGAGATCATCCGCGCCTTTGGGATTCTGAAAAAAGCAGCCGCACTCACCAACCTGGAACTCGGAGCACTGGAGCAGGACAAATGTGATCTCATCTGCCGGGTCTGCGACGAAATCATCGCTGGCGATCTCGCCGATCACTTCCCACTGGTTGTCTGGCAGACGGGATCGGGCACCCAGTCCAACATGAATTGCAACGAGGTCATCGCGAACCGCGCCCATGTGATGGAAGGCAAGGAACTCGGAGTGGGTAAGCGCACCGTCCATCCCAACGATGATGTCAACCGCTCACAGTCCTCAAACGACACCTTTCCCACCGCGATGCACATCGCTGCCTACAACACACTCGTGCGGCATACGATTCCCAGTATCGAACACCTCAAACAAACACTCGAAAGCAAGTCCGGACAGATGCACGACGTGGTTAAGATCGGGCGCACCCACTGGATGGATGCGACCCCGTTGACGCTCGGGCAGGAATTTTCCGGCTACGTCTCACAGCTCGAGCATGGTCTGGCAGCATTGCATCGCACCCTTGATCACCTGTCCGAACTTGCGCTCGGCGGCACCGCCGTAGGCACGGGTCTGAATGCACCGCAGGGCTACGCCGAGCGTGTGTCCGAGCACATTGCCCATCTCACCGGGTTGCCCTTCATCACCGCGCGAAACAAGTTCGAATCCCTTGCGGCACACGACGCCATCGTGGAGTCCCACGGAGCACTGAAGCAGCTCGCAGTCAGTCTGATGAAAATCGCCAATGATATTCGCATGCTTGCGTCGGGACCGCGTTCCGGGATCGGGGAAATTACGATTCCCGCCAACGAACCGGGTTCTTCCATCATGCCCGGCAAGGTCAACCCCACGCAGGTGGAAGCATTGACCATGGTCTGCTGTCAGGTCATGGGCAACGATGTCACCATTTCAGTCGCCGGGTCCAATGGGCACTTCGAGCTCAATGTGTTCAAACCCGTCATGATTCACGCCTTCCTGCAGTCTGCCAATCTTCTCGGCGACGCCTGCAAGGCCTTCAACGACTTCTGCGCAGTCGGCATCGAACCCAACCACGCCCGAATTCAACAACACCTGCAAAACTCCCTGATGCTCGTCACTGCACTCAATCCCCACATTGGCTATGAAAACGCCGCCAAAATTGCAAAAAAGGCCCACGCCGAAAACCTCACTCTTAAAGAAGCCGCTCTCGCCCTCAAACTGCTGACCGAACAACAGTTCGATGAGTGGGTGAACCCGCTGCATATGACGGGGCAGGACTAGCTGAGTCGGGCAACGAGGGTATAGCTGGCGGCCAGTCGCCGTGGATTTTCCTTCAACCTCCACTCCCCAGTCTCTGCCACTGGCTCAAACTCATCGGCCAGCGGGTTCCAGGGCACGCTGTCGTGTTCCTCAAACACCTCGATTTCAAAACCCTCCTGCCAGAGCGCATTGAAGATCTCGGCCAGTCCATGATTGAAACTGATACTCAGGGGAGCACCTACCTCTCCCGTTCCTTCGTAGCTGTGGGTCTCTTCAAATGCGATTCCACGCCCCTCGAAATAATCGTACAGGATTTCAATCACCCCATCCGGTCGTGACTCTCCGACAGACCACAGCATCGGGTGCCCCTCACGTAAGAAGAGAAATCCACCCGGCTTGAACAGTGTCCGCACGACAGACGCCCACTGCCGTATGTTTGGCAGCCAGCAAAGGGCACCGATCCCGGTATAGATGAAATCAAATCCCGCACCGACTTTCGCATTGCTCAGGGCTTCCAGCGCACGATAAACCTCACCCTGCACATAGGTCACACCCGCTTTCAACTCCGCATCCAATGCCCGCGCCGCCTGGATCGCAGCTGGCGAAAAGTCCAGACCTGTCATCAATGCTCCCATGCGGGATAACGAGATGGTGTCGGTTCCGATGTGGCACTGCAGGTGAAGCCCGCGCAGTCCACGTATTTCGGGAAGTCTTGGCTGGTCAAATGCAACCACCTTCGAGATGAAATTTGGATCCGAGCGGAAGCGGTCCAGATCATAGCCCTGAAGGTGCAGGGGAACCCGCGAATCCCAGTTGGCCCGATTGATCGATAGATAGTCGTCTGGTTGACTCATGCCGCTCATGTTGAAGGCTATCGTTGTTCAATTCAACTGGCATCGTCATCAATTGCAGTGTGAGGCTGCACGTGCCATGCTCTGCAAGGTTGCCACCCAACCCAGCGTTGAAAACTGACAAGTCCGCCTTAAGCTAACCCTGATTTGAGACGATAAGATGAATTCTTGATGCGATCGCTTTCCACATCTCCAGTCGTACTGAACTCATTCCGTATGCTGTCGCCAGTTGGTATTCCGGCTGCTGGTGTGTTCCCTTGACATGAAATCACTCCTTCCCTTCCTCGCAGCGGGTTGCATGTACGCGCTGACCGCCCACCTGACACATTTTTTTGCGGTAGACCCGATTAACTATCTCCCCGTGTGGCCAGCCGCAGGGGTAGCCTTGCTCTTTGTGGCGCGATTTGGGGCAAGCGCAGTAGCAGGTGTTTTTGCGGGAAGTCTGTTTTCCGTACTCTATTATGCAATTCGCGCAGGCGATCAGCATTATTTGGATGTTCCGCTGCTATGGATGGGTATGGCACTCGGCAACGCGCTACAGGCCTGGATCTGTTATCGAACCCTGCGTCCCACGCTGGAGAATCCCGCCAAACTGACGATCCGTTTTCACACCCCCTGGCTGATCCTGAGGTCTGGCGTGCTGATTCCCATCTGTATTGCCGTGATCATCATCCTGAACATCCACTTTAATGGACGATTGACACTTCGGGATGTGCCGCTGGTTGCATTCATCTGGGCCACAGGCAACTCCTTGGGCATTCTCTCCATGATTCCGCTTCTTTTCGCGCTGAACACCACGCGCAACCGTCGTCCTCAGGCCGTCAAGCAGCTGGTCACCGGGATCGGTGCATTCGTGGGAGTCTTTGTGGTGCTTTTTGTGTTCAGTCTGGTTGTGCGTCAGGATATCGAGCGCCTGCATCAGGCACTGGAGGAAAAACAACGCTTTCTGGTGAACTCCATGGAAGTGGAATTTGGGGATATCCTCGAGGATCTCTCCCTGCTCAACGTTCCCTACCTCTACGACTCCCTGCTCGAGAATCGGGACAACTTTGCCAAGCTTGCCGCTCCCATCCTGCAGCATAACCCGTCCCTGATTGCACTGGCACTCATCCATCCGCTGTTGCCACATGAGATTGCATCCTTCGAGCAGGAGTTGAGCACGCATTTTGATTGGCCGGTATCATGCTGGTATCTTGATTCCCAAAACCAGCGGCAACCCTGCAACACGGACGAACCTGTGCTTGCTGTCAGCCGAATCGAACCGAGTGCGTTTGCACCCCACGCGCTCGGCATGGATGTGCTGCGCATTCCCTCTGCAGCACCAGCGGCAAAGCGTGCCCTACAAAGCGGGAAGGCACAAATCGTACAGTCGTTCAGCATGCATGCAGGTGCACCCAGAAACGCTGACACGGTTGTTTTTCTACCCAGTGGAACGTGGGATTTCCAGTACGATGGAGCGTCCAGCCGCACCTTGCTGATGTCCGCTGCTTACGACAGCACTTCGATGCTATTCAACTATTTCCAGAAAATCCAGGAATCCGACATCGTCGTCAAACTTCACGACATCACTGAAGGTGCCCCCAGTTTTGTTGGTGCCATCGAGCAGGACCGCATGCTCAGCGAACAGGAGGCAAACCAACACATTGCCGGGGTCAACAAAGCTCACGATCTCTATGTCATTCAAACTCCCATCCACATTCTTGACCGACAATGGCAGGTCACGTTTGTCGTGGATGAATCATACTACAAGCGTCGCGTCTCCAATGCCTCGGTGCTGACCACCGTCGGAGGATTTCTCCTGATCCTTTGGTTCAGCTACTACTACCTGCAAAATGAACGCTCGTTTCACCGCATTGAAACCCTTGTGGAACAACGCACCGAGGAACTTGAAGAAGCCAAAAATCAGGCCGAAGCCTCTGCAAAGGCAAAAGCAGACTTCCTCGCCGTGATGAGTCACGAGATCCGCACACCCATGAACGGAATTTTTGGAGCAAGCGAGCTGCTGCAATCCGCCAATCTGCCACCCTCCGAGCGCGAGCTGACGCAAATCATCCACAAGAGCACACGCTCGCTGCTCACTCTGATCAATGATATCCTCGATTTCTCAAAACTCGAAGCGGGCAAGTCCAATCTCAAGCTGCAGCCCACAAACCTTGCCACGGTCTGTACTGATGCAGTGGAAACCCTGCGCACCATGGCAGAGTCCAAGGGTCTCGAGCTGCAATGGATACCGCCCGAAGGCGAACCGGTGCTCGTGTGGTGCGATGGCAACCGCATCTCACAAATCCTCTTCAATCTCATCGGCAATGCCATCAAGTTTACCGACTCCGGTCATATTTCCCTCCGTCTCCACACCCAAATGCATGGCGAACAATGCAGGGTAAACCTGGTGATTGAGGATACAGGTATTGGAATCCCCGAAGCATTCCAGTCCAGTCTGTTTCAGGCCTTCACTCAGGCCGATTCCAGTTTCACGCGCAAACATGAGGGGACAGGCCTTGGTCTCGCGATCTGCCATCGCCTCACCCAGCTGATGGGAGGTCGCATTGACTTCGAAAGTGCATCCGGCAAGGGCACACGCTTCGAACTTGAGTTTGACCTGGACGTTGCCAGCGAGCTTCCCGGTACCCACAAACCTGCTGAGAGCGCACCCATGCTCCACTCCGGCAATCGCGTTCTCCTGGTAGAGGACAACCGCGTCAACCAGCGCATCGGATCGCTCATCCTTGAGCGCGAGGGCTACGAGGTGCAAATCGCCGAAGACGGAGAGCAAGCGATCAAGCTGATCCGTGAACACCCTTACGATGCCGTACTGATGGATTGTGGTCTGCCCAAGCTCGATGGATATGCCTGCACACGCATCATTCGTGAGGAATTACAGCTGAACGACTTGCCCATCATCGCATTGACCGCCCACGCTCTCGCTGGCGATGCCGAAAAATGCTTCAACGCTGGCATGAACGCCTATCTCAGCAAACCCCTGCAGCGGGATCTGCTGCTCGAAACCCTTGCCAGATTTCTCAAACCCACTCAAACCCAAACCTGATGCCTCGTGCCATGCGACCCTTTGGTATTTTCACCCTGCTAACCTTCCTGAGCTTTCCGCTCACGCATACCGTCGCGCTGGACTCCGCTGAACCGGAACCCATCCACACGCTCGACACGGTGATCATTGAGGGCATTCGGAGCGAAGAGACCGTTGTGCCCAGCGGCCAGCGTTTCCAGTCGGCCTACGGGGCATCCCTCGAAATTGTCGACACCCCGCGCAATGTGACCGTGATCTCTCGCGAACAACTCAATGACGTGCATGTGCTCGATGTGCGCGACTTCAGCAAACTCACTGCCAGTTCCTATACCCCAAGCAATTTTGGAGCGCCCGCCACGCCAAGCATTCGCACGCTCAGTGCCGATGTGCTGGTGAATGGCATGCGTCGCGGACTCACCAGCAATGGCAACGGACTACCAATCAACTTCAATTCTGTCGAAGGAGTTGCCATCGTCAAGGGTCCGCCCACTGCAAGCTACGGAGTGTCCCAGTATGTGGGCGGATACGTCGACCTGCAGACCAAGCGACCCATTTTCACGCAGTTTCAGGGCAGCCTGAGCGCTACCGTTGGCATGTTTGAACAGCGACGCTGGATGCTCGATGCGGGCGGTCCGCTCAGTGAGCAAGTGGCCTACCGCATCAGTTACTCGGGGGAAGCGTCCGGCAGTTACTATGAGTTCGGAAAAAAGAATACCCAGGCCCTTTACGGAGCCGTTACCTGGCTCAAGAGCGATGACTGGGTCATCGAGTTCAATGCCGAATTCTTTCAGGCCGACTACACGGAAAATTTTGGCTGGAATCGTCCCACGCAGGACCTGATCGACCACGGTCTCTACCTTCCCAATGCGGGCAGCGACACCGACTACCTCGCGTTCATCTCCTCGCTGCAGGGAAGTGGAAACGCTGTGCCGCTCGGTGAACCCGTCAAGCTCAGCCGCCGCAAGCGTCTGCTCGCACCCGGCGACGACTCATTCGGCACACACGTTTCCGCCCAGGTGATTTCCCGCTACCGAGCAAGCACCGACCTGATGATCGTGAACAACACTGCGTTCAACTGGATTTCACGCGACACGTTTTCCTCCTACCACTATTCCGAGGTCATCCGCAGCAGCTGGGCACTGGACAACCGCACGGAGCTTCAACTGCAGCGTCTGTTGGGCGGAGTGGAGCTTTTGAGCAACTCCGGACTACACCTGCGCGCCCAATACGTCGAAGCCTATAATGCGTATTGGGTCGAACCCGCCAGTGCATTTGATCTCACGCGCGATCCCGAAACAAGGCGCATCCCCGACAGTGCCATTTTCTGGGCCGAGCGTGTACCGGGTGAACCCGCACGCGGAACCCTCAATCACCGCTACACCAATGCCACCAACGGCGAAAGCGGCATCTCCAAAGTCTTTCAGTCAGGCCTCTTCAGCCAGCATTTTGTGCGATTCAGCGACGCCTTTTCCCTCGCTGCCGGAGTGCGGCTCGATCTGCTCGCCATCGATTATCACAACCCACTCTACGATCAGTTCGACCCAGGCGGCGATCCATCCCAATGGGACGACAAAACGCTGCACGGACTGCCCAACTGGAATATCAGCCCCATCTACAAGTTCAGTGAAAACATCAGCGCCTACGCCACTTATAACTACAGCCAGTCTACTGGTGTCGGCAATGGAGGGGGCCTCGTTGCCCCAACCTACGACCGCGATGGCGATGGCGTTCCAGATAGACAGACCTTTACCTCCACCTACCTGCATCGGGAGAGTGAGCTGTATGAAGCAGGCATGAAGTTCAACCTGTATGACAACCGTCTCTTCATCACCACCGCACTCTATTCACAACACTATCTTCGCCCCTCGATCGGCGGCGGCGCACTGAAAACCGAGGTGGAGGGCTTCGAGTTGGAAACCACGCTGCAACCCAATCGGCATGTTTACCTCACTGCTTCCTACAGCTACACCCAGGCGAAGGAAATTCCAGAGTTTGTGGCCTCCGCCGGACCGATGGACAAGATCGCGAAAAACGGAGTGGCAATCACGCCCGCAAATGTGATCTTTCCACAAATCCTGGTACATAAACAGGGCACTCCCGAACACCTCTTCAACCTGCTCGCACGCTACAAGTGGGATAACGGCATTGGCTTCTCCGCCAACCTCCTGATCACCAGTGAATACAACCTCTCCTACAACGGTGATGCATTTGCTCTCGTTCCCAGCTATGCTCCGATCCACATGCAAAGCGTGATCGTTCCCTGGCAGCACACCCTTGACATACAGCTCTTCTACCGCAGTGAACGCTTTGAAGCCTCCATCGTCGTGCTCAACGCCACTGATCAGAAGAACTTCAGCCCGGCACACCCGGTCTATTCCGCCGACTCCGTCGTGGCAGAACTGCCCCTGCGCGTCGAGGGTACCGTGACATGGAAGTTCTGACCCCCAACATACCACCACAACCCCCTTTCATTTTCACCCATCTGACAACCCCGGCTCTGACCGGAATCAACCCCTTCGTTTCCATGTGGACTCTAGAACATCTGAATTGCCCTTCTTCCTGGGCACCTCTCACCTACGCCTGCGACGGTCAACCCCTGTTGCATCACAGCCGCAATGCCGCAGATGGCCGCTGTCGCATCATGGTCGCCAATCAAGGCTACATCGACATGACCTGCCTGCGCGATCCGGCAGCGGGTGCCCCCGGTGAACTTTCGATCCAGGGCATGGTTTTCCAGTTCAATGCACCGCTCACGCTCACCCTGGACTTGCGTGAGGATGGCAGCTGCAGCGTCACCTGCAATACGCTATCGTGGACTGGCTTCCTGTCGCCCATTCCTCAGATGCCAGGCAGCAACCTGCAGCGCTTCAATGAAATGGTCGAGCGCAAGCTCGTTCCCTACCAGAATCCACCGACGGGCACACCCAAATCCGAGGCCGAACTGTGGGAACTCGCCAAAACTCACTACCCGAACGATCCCTATGGTTACACCAAGGCACTCTGTCTCTACGACTGGACCAGTGCCAGTTTCATACGGCAGGACCTTTTCCACCAGTTGCAGTACACTGGCATTCCCGCCTGCCCACTTGATTTGCACACCATGGCCCGCGTCATCTGGGGTTGCAATTATCCCGGCTACACTGCAGCGACCCCAACTTCATGAACCAATTTGCGATGAAGCCCGCCACGAGTGAGGCAGACGTGTATCAACAACTGCTCACAGTTCAGTCAGACATCCACCCGCTCGCCCTTGCCGAAATGAATGTGCAAACCCAGGCACTGCTCACGCTTCCGCGTCCGACTGTTGCCGCATACCCGCAGCTCTACCGCGGTGCGATGCCGATGTCCGGAGGATACGACACCAGCGATTTTTCCCCATCGCTCTTTGAGTTCGCAGGAAACACAGGTCCCGTTGATCAACCCCTGATCCAGCCCCTGGACCAGGCCCTGCAGGACACCCTGCAACCCGGCAAAATCCTCACCACCAAGGGTCCCTGGAGTTTTTCCAACGATCTCGATGGAGCGAAGGTCTGGCAAAACGGCATCCTCATCACCTGCAACCCACCCACCGGCGCCACGCTCTGGCCCTCCTGCGCAGACATCACGCCCTTCTCCCTCAATCCCGACACCTTCGAGATCAATGTGCCCGCCAACACGCGCTACCGCATTGACTCCTATGAATGGATCACCCTGCAGGGAAAACCCGTCTGCCACTTCACCATGACCCTGCTCGGTTACTTCGGCCCTTATGGGTAAGTTGCTGTCCCGCATCGGTCATGGTTCGGGTTTCGATCAACCTGGATTCCGGCTCGCATTCGCAAGCCTTCCCACCCAACCGTCCCACGGCGGGACGAACTTTACCGCTATTATACACACAACATCAGTAGAATCCGACTTAAAAACCTCCCAATCAGGTCTACACCTACCCTGACATTGTGCGGTTGGAGAATGTATTTCGGACCGAGCCTTGGCGAGCGTTGCTGATGAGCCTCAACCGACATCTTCAAAAGCTAATTCCAGCGATCCATTTAATACTCGAGCAAACGTAAATTTGGGATCCTGCGAAAATCGCCTGCATTTCGTGTCACCAAGGCTTGCTCCAACGACATCGCATGACAGGCAATCCACAAATCGTTTGCACCCATCAAACAGCCATTTGCTTTCAAACTGCGATAAACCTTTTGATAGGTGGAAGCCACCTGCGTGGAGAGGGTAGCGAACTCGACGCGGTCGCGTACAAAATGCACGAAAGGATGGTCCTCTCGCGGAAAGCCAGCCAAAAACTCCCCCCACGCTACCGGAGAAATCTGCAAGCACTCGTTGGCCTGGTCCTTTAAAAAGGCCGCCACCGGCCCTTTGGTTTTTGCCTTAACCTCCCGTTGATCATCAATCACGTTTCCGTAGGGCTCGCGTTCACCGCGATGCCGCATCCTGTGAGGTAACTGAGGTCTCCGGCTAGTGAAGACCCTACGTTTCTGTTCAGTGAACAAAACCAGAACCAGTATCATAACAGTGACGAAGTTGAAGTGCCTGAGAAGGTTGAACCTTAAAAACTCAGAGAAGGCACTGGAATAGCTACAGTCCCCCGGGGCAGTACCGCCACCGTTGTCATTCCTGAAAGCTTTGCTGGGAGCGTGCTCTATCAGGGCATCGAACAGGAACCCTCTCCCCATCACTCGAGCACCTTCGAAATCCGCGAAGGCGTTCATACCTTTGTGTGTATCCCAGTCGCCACCACCCCAAACACCTGACCAACAAAGTCCAAAGGTCCGACGCATCCAACCTGTCGCACTGCACCCTCCAGATTTTCCAATCGCTCTCAGGGTTTGGCAAGTTTGCTTACTTCCCAATTGTGAACCCAAGACAGTGGTCCTTGTCCCCTCGGTGAGACTGAACAGGCATTCCATCCGCACCCAAACTTGCATGTCAATGCCACTCGCCCATTCCCGTCAACCAGGGTAAGGATTGCCCGGTAGGAATGACTGCTGTCGTGCTGAATCATCGAATGCATGACGGCACTTTTGGGGATAGGATCTATTAGCAAAAGCACCTATATCATTCGATATACTATTAGCAATTTTAATTGACCTCATTAGGTAAGTTTTCATTTTCCGTTATCATCTGCTTGGTTGAACAACCCTAATCATCCTGGCAGAAGCACGATTTCTACTTCTTGACCCGCTTGCCACTGCAATGATTACTGACGGAAACGGCATGGGGTTTACCCACAACCTGAAATACGGAACCGACCCATCCCAAAATGATTGCTGCCCTCTCCCTCCCTGCTCCCCTGTCGCTGGTTTTTCGAAACCCAACCCACGCATTCCGTTTGCTCTTGGCTTCTGTGCTGCTTGCTGCAACCGCAGAGGCACAGAAGAACTCTGACGAGAACGCATTGAGTTTTTCGGGCGACGTTCGCCTGCGCTTTGAGTCTGACTGGGATTCCCAAAACAGTGCAGGCAACGCACGGGATGACCGAAAGCGGTGGCGCATCCGTTTGCGAGGCAATGCCGGACTCCAACTCAGCGACCAGTGGTCGATGGGCGCAAGATTGCGAACTGGGGATCGGGACAACCAGCAATCACCCCACCTTACGTTTGCAAGCAACAGTGGGGGGACCGATGATGTGAATCTGGTGTTCGACCGCTATTTCCTTTCCTACCAGAACGCTGGCATTTCGGGATGGTTCGGACGCAACAGCATGCCATTCTGGAAACAGAACGAATTCTTCTGGGATGATGACGTGACCCCAACTGGCATTGCACTTTCGATCCGTCCGAACAACCGAAACTCTGCCATTACCACTCACTGGGGTGCATTTCTCCTTCCTGATGGTGTCTACAGGCTGCATGGAAGCATGCTATCCGGTCAGGTGAAATATGATGCTCCCATCGCTGCTGGAAAGCTGACTCTGGCAGCAGGCCTTCACAACATGAGTGGCAAGAGTGGAGCCGAAAACCTTCGCAACCGCAATGGAACCCGCGACTATTTGATCGGTGTTCTGGGAGTTCAATGGACCCCAAATCCAGACAAACTGCCCTTGGTGCTGGGTCTGGATGTGTTTGAAAATTTTGCCAACTACAACGGAGAAGATACGGCCCCCTTTCCGGCTTCTGACGCCGACGAAACCAGTGCCTATGTGTTTTCGCTGAAATACGGATCACTTTCAGGTCCGGGGAGCTGGCAATTTGCCTATGCTTATGCCCATGTCGAAGCCTTTGCCGTCAATGCATCCTACGCACAGGATGACTGGTTTCGTTTTGGCAGCGCCACTCAGACCGACAGCAGCGACTATTCCGGACACGAATTCCGCTTCACTTACAGCATCAACAACAAGGTAAACGTCGTCACCCGCCTATTCCTGGTCGATGCGATCTCCACGATTCAGGACGGAAACCGATTCCGGATTGATCTGAACTGCAAATTTTAAACCGCACCTTAACCCCAAACTGACAACCGCTCCATGAAAAACCTGATTCCCTATATCTGTTTACCCGCCATCGCTTGCAGTCTGCAGGCAAATCCGGAACAAACCCGCACTTACCAGGTCGAACAATCCGTTACCCTTTCAGAAATTCCGCAAGGGGCCGACCACGTCAAGTGGTGGATCGCCGTGCCTGACGACGACCGTTTTCAAGAAGTGCTCGACCTGAGCATCACAGATTCGCCGGGAGGCTGGCGCGTCGTGCGTGAACCCGACCGTGGAAACCGATTCATTCTCGTTGAGGTCGACAATCCAGAAACGGAGCAACTCACCGCCAAATTTGAATTCACCTTGAGGCGCCAACCCGTGAAGATCGACATCGATCCCGCAAAGGCAGGCCCCATCACAGACAGTCACCGGCAGTTATTCGCGGCTGAACTGATCCTTGACGCTCCGCACATGTCCGTGACTCCGGCCATTGCCGAACTGGCCAACAAAGCATGCGGAGACGAGACCAATGTGGCCATTCAGGCCCGTCTGCTGCTCGATGCGGTGGCCGACAACGCCAACCACTACTCAACCGATTCCAGCGTACCCCGTTGCAGTATCGGTGATGCAGGCTCCTGCATGGAAAAAGGTGGAGGCTGCTGCACCGACCTGCACTCTCTGTTTATTGCATTGGCGCGCGCAAAGGGGATTCCCGCAAGACTCCAGATGGGCTATCGACTGCGCGAACAAAATGAAGGCAAAACGGTTGATCCCGGATACCGCTGCTGGGCAGAATACTTCGTGCCTTCGTATGGTTGGGTACCTGCAGACATCGTTGAAGCCGACGATCCAGACGGCCTGGGTCGGGATCGCTGGTTCACCGGTCTCACCGAACGCCGCCTGTGGTTGAATCAGGGTCGGGAATTCCAACTCCCGGGTCGTGACACTTCTGCAAACCGGGTCAGCACCATGGTCATCGGTTTTGCGGAAATCGATGGACAGGCCGTGCGCACGCTTCCAGATGAAGAGGCTGGAATTCCTTCTCAGCTTTCCAGAACCGTGCGTTTTGTTGAAATTGGCTCAATCTGAGCTGAAAGGTTGGCACCGAAATGGGTTGTCACCCTTGCTCCACTTCCGTACCAATCCGAAAGTGGAGCATCCGCAGAAATGGTTCACTTTTGTTGGATTCATTTTCGGATAGTGGAAATGGGACTGGTAAAAGCGGGTTTGAGTGCTTCCATCAATGCCGCAGCACTGTGGTGGCGAACAAGTGCGCTGGCCTGGCTCGCGTAGAGGGACTGATAATCGAAGTTTCCCAGCTCGGCGGCGCGAGTTTTCAGCGGTGCCATCAAATCGCTTTGCGCGGGAAATGGAAGTGCCGGAAGGGGCGACGACTCAAATTCGCGAATCGCTCGATTCTCCCGGAAGCGCGCGAGGCGTCCGGTGAATGCTCTGGAAAGCACAGTGCCCATGGGGCCGCGCGTGTGCAGCATCGCCTTGTGGCTCGGTGAGGCTCCGGATTCGTCACAGGCAAGGAAAGCAGTGCCAATCTGAACAGCATCCGCTCCGAGCGCGAGTGCCGCATTGACACCGCGAAGGTCCGCAATTCCTCCTGCAGCAATCATCGTAATTCGCACACGTTCCTTTACAATCTGAATCAGTGCAAAAGTACCGTGCAAGGAGTCTTCGGCAGGCTTGAGAAAGGACGGGCGATGGCCGCCAGCTTCAAATCCGGTCACCACGACAGCATCCACATGCGCCGCTTCACTGGCCAGTGCCTCCTCAAGCGTCGTTGCCGCCCCCACCGTAACGATGCCCTGTTTCTTGCATTCCTGAAGGATCTCGGCCGAAGGGATTCCGAAGACAAAACTGAAGACCTTGGGTTTCGCGCGAATCAATGCCTCGGCCTGTCGTTCAAAGCGGGATTCAAAACGTCCTGCCCAGCCCGGCATTTCAGCACCCAATTCCCGATAGACTGGAGCCATCGCATCCAGGTGTCGCCGAGAGGTTCCTTCGTCCAGCTGCAGTTGCTCTGCATCGTGATCCGATACCCACAGATTGATCGCGAAGGAACGTTGAGTCAGCTTGCGAATTTCATCGCACAACTCTCCTATGGCGTCTGCTTCGATCATGTGGGCACCAAACGAGCCCAACCCGCCCGCGTTGGAGACGGTTGCAACCAGCTGCGCAGGTCTTCGCGCGTTGCGTCATGACTGTCACGCACCGAAACAAAATAATCCTGTGACGGCGACCCCGGAACCGGACTGCCCGTTTCCTGGATGCGATTCCATGCTTCGATCTCCCATGGCTGCCGGGGGGTTCTTGCGTGATCGGCGATCCAGCGCAGAACCTCGCCATCCCCCGCACCTGCTTCCAGTTGCGCGCGCAGATCCGCATAGTCGACGCCCACAAAGCTCAGAAACTGCTGGTCCATTGGGTTTCGATTCGGTAACCAACTTTCCAAAACGAAACCATCATGGTCCCCGTCCGAAAAACCCAAGTCGACACACCACCCAGTGAATGCCCCTTGACCCAGTGCCTCAGCATCATCGGTGGCGCGTGGACTCCCAATATCATCTGGTATCTCAGTGCCACGCCGCGCCGGTTCAGCGAACTCAAGGGTGACCTGAGAGGCATCTCCGCAAAGTTGCTCACCCAACGCCTTCGCTACCTGGAAGAGCACAAGGTCGTTCACCGAGAGGTGATCCCGAGTTCTCCACCCACTGTGGAATACACCCTAACCGAATTCGGAAAAGAACTGAAACCTGCCATCGAGGCCATCGCTGCGGTCGGGCACAAAATCAAATCATACAAGCAACAGGCTTCAACTGGAAACCCGCCATCGTGATGGCGACGCGGAACCCCAGGATAAGCCCCATTGCATCAACGATTCCCGACTCTCAACGGAACAACAGCACGGGAAACCGACAGGTGCGCACCATCGTCGTTGTTGTGCTTCCAACAATCAGCTGGCGAATCCTGGAGTGTCCATAGGCTCCCATCACGAGCAGCTGGATCGATTCGCTTTGAATGGTTTCCGCAAATACTTTTTCCGGTTCACCCTGCTCCATACGCGCATCGACTTCGTATCCGGCTGACTTCAACGTTTCCGCCGCTTCCAAGAGATCGCTCTGAATCGTGGCACACGGCTTTCCCACCGCCATCAGAATACATTTCAGTCCCTTGAGCAGCGACTGCGATGCCGCATACTTCACCGCCTTTTGCGCACTGGGACCTCCATCAAACGCGATCAGCATCGAGTTCACGGGCTGAAAACTGCGCGCCGCCACCAGCACCGGATGGTGGCAGGAGCGAATAACGCGCTCCAGATTTGCGCCCAGGTGCAACTTCGCAAAATCCGCTGCTTCACCGCGTTTGCCGATCACAACCAGCGACGCCTGCGCTTCCTTGTTTTCGATCATTTCCACCAATGAGCCGTGCCGGGATTCGAACCTAACACCCTCAAATCCCGACTCTGCAAAGTAGGCCTTGGCTTCTTCGAGAATCAAGGCTGCCTTGGCTTGTGCAGCCCGACCGCGTGCTTCGTCAAGCGCCACAAGTTCTTCTCTCAGGCGCTGGCGGGCATTGAGTCCAATGCTGCCACTCAGGTCAACGTGCGGAACCGATTCCTGCCGGGAATCAATGATGTGCAGCACTTCGATGCGTGCGTTCAGACGCGATGCAGCCCAATGGGCATGCCTGTAAACGCTTGAGGCGTAGAGGGAGCCGTCGGTGCATGCCAGAATCTTGGATAGCGTTTCCATGAAAATCAAAAGGGTTCAGGTGAAACTTCAGTGTGCGCCAAGCTCATCGGCGGCACCGGGTTTGTCGTGTTTGGCAATCTTGAGCACAAGCGTTTCACTGGCCTCATTGAGTCCGAACAATTCCACTTCAGTTCCTTCCCTCCGGAACTTCAAGACGATTCGATCCAGCGCATGGATCGCGGAAAGATCCCAGAAGTGGGCTCTGGAAACATCAATGACCACCTTGGAAAGCACTTCGCTAAAATCAAATGCTTCACCGAACGTGCTGGCAGACACAAAAAACAGCTGCCCGTTCACATGATAGGTGCGGCAGGACGCATCGGCATCGAGCACGCTGTCGATTTCCAGCAGACTGGACACCTTGTAAGCAAAAAACAGGGCACTGAGCAGCACACCGACTCCCACACCGAGCGCGAGGTTGTGCGTGAAGACCACCGTAACCACCGTCGATACCATCACCACGCTCGAGGTTCGGTGGTGGATGCGGAGATCGAGGATCGACTGCCAGCTGAAGGTTCCGATGGAGACCATGATCATCACCGCAACCAGTGCTGCCATGGGGATCGCTCCCACCCAATCGCCAAAGGCAACCACCAGAATGATCAATAACACGCCTGCTGCCAGAGACGACAGTCGTCCACGACCGCCCGATTTCACATTGATCACGGATTGACCGATCATTGCGCAGCCCGCCATGCCTCCAAAAAAACCGGCCACAATGTTCGCAATGCCCTGCCCGGCACACTCGCGGTTGCGCTGGCTCGGAGTATCCGTCAGGTCGTCAACAATGGTTTCGGTCATCATCGACTCGAGCAGGCCCACAATAGCCAGTGGGATGGCAGTTGGCAGCAGAATCCATAGGGTTTCCAGGTTCAACGGAATGTCAGGAATCAGAAAGGCAGGTAGTGTCGAGGGGAGTTCCCCCATGTCGGACACCGTTCGCAGCTCCAGTCCTGCAAGCATTGAAAACGCGGTCAGTACCACGATGCACACCAGTGGTGAGGGAACTGAGCGAATAAAGCGCGGCAGTCCATAGATGATCACCAGTCCCGCTGCAACCATCGCATACATCTGCCATCCTTGTCCCTTGAATTCCGGCAACTGAGCGAGGAAGATCAAAATCGCAAGCGCGTTCACAAACCCCGTCACCACCGAGCGGGAGACAAATCGCATCAGGTTGCCCAATTTGAACACACCGGCCAATACCTGCAACACCCCGGTCAGCACCGTCGCTGCCAGCAGATACTGCAGGCCGTGGTCACGGACCAAATCCACCATCAGCAGCGCCATGGCACCCGTTGCAGCGGAGATCATGCCGGGCCGACCACCGCAAATCGCGGTCACCACAGCGATGCAAAAGGAGGCGTAAAGCCCAACCTTGGGATCAACCCCGGCAATGATGGAAAAGGCGATGGCTTCGGGAATGAGCGCCAAGGCCACGACAGCCCCTGCGATGAGGTCCCTGCGCCCATTGGAAAAGAAGCGTTGTGCGTACGGAAACGATTACATGGTAATTGAAAGACTCCCAATCGGTGACCGACACGGCATCACTGCATTGCACAGCAACCAACCCGATTGGCAAAAAGCCTCCTACCCCAACCGGAAACCAAGTGAAGTCGAGGTTAAACTGAAAGAATACCTGCCTCTCCAAGGCGCGATGCAGGTTGGCAGTCCGATTGAAGTCAGATGCTGGATGGAGAACGCGAGCTGGAAGCTCCCGCTACTTTGCACGGATGACAACGCGAGCTGGAAGCTCCCGCTACGCGTCTCGGATCCTTCCAAAGCTGCAATACGCAAAACGAAACAAGGTCCTAGCAAAACAATCCCCAAAATGCGCAACTTTTGAGTTGCATTTCTGAGCCGCGACCCAATTATGCAACCAAAAGGTTACTTATGAACTCACATACCATCATCAAACAGATTCACATTCACGCTCCGGTTGCACGGGTCTGGCAGGCCCTGACCGACCATCACCAGTTCGGTGCCTGGTTTGGCATCAACTTGGAGGGACCTTTTGCACCCGGCAAAACCACACGTGGTCAGATCACATTCGAGGGATACGAACACGTTCTCATCGATTTCATGGTCGAACAGCTTCAGCCAGAACAACGCTTCGTATACCGTTGGCATCCCTACTGTGTCGATCCAGAGGTTGACTACTCGAAAGAGACGCCCACAAAGGTGGAACTCGAACTGTCTCCGGTCGAAAAGGGAACCCTGCTGCGCGTTACAGAATCGGGATTCGACAAGATCCCGTCACACCGCTATGACGAGGCCATGCGCATGAATACCAAGGGTTGGGAATCGCAGCTCAACAACATCGCCGAATATGTCACGCAAAACGGTTGAAAGCATACTCCAGGATCGCACCCACCCAGCGCTCGTGTTTGCGGCGCTGGGGGATGCGACCCGACTTGACCTCGTCAACCGCTTGTCGGGTGGCGAGGCTCGCTCGATTTCCAATCTTGCCCAGGGCTACGATCTCAGCCGCCAGGCGATCACCAAACACCTGCGCGTGCTCGAAGGTGCTGGCATCGTTCACAATATTCGTTCAGGACGCGAACGTCTTTACCAGCTCGACCCCGCTCCGTTTGATGCCATGAAACACTACCTCGACCGTGTCTCCACACAATGGGATGAGGCCCTTGGTCGTCTGAAAACTTTCGTCGAGCAGGAACAGCCGAGTTCAGAATCCTGAGCTGTTTCGAACGCAATCACTGTCATTGTTGATTTTTATAATTCTCACATTGACAGCTGTGTCTGCGCGATTTCCGGTTGTTGGAAAATCTCCCATCCCATCATGCTGGACTCCATTATCACTGAAGCCATCGAGCAGAGCGTGCTCTGCTGGCTGGCGACTCTGTCTTCCGACGGTTTTCCCAATGTCTCTCCCAAGGAAGCCTTCACCTGCGATGCCAACGGTCGCCTGCTCATCGCACACATTGCCTCACCCCAAAGCATTCGGAATATTCAGGCAAATCCGAATGTCTGCGTGAGTTTCGTCAACATCTTCACCCAAAAGGGCTACAAGATCAAAGGAACCGCCACGATGCTGAAACCAGGGCATGCAGATTGGGAATCCGCTCTTGGCAAATTGACCGATAAAATCGGTACGTCCTATCCCATTCATGGCATCATATCGCTCAGACCCAAGCAAACCGAACCCATCATCGCCCCAAGTTACCGTCTGTTCCCGGATACCACCGAAACTGATCGCATCGCGGATTCCCTTCAAACCTACCGGGTGGCCGACTACCAATCGAGGGCAATCCAAGGAAAGTGATGCTCTACCAACCTCGACGCTTGAACCCATCAATGGGCAACCCAGACCCCCAAAAGAAGAATTCAGTTCAACATCCTCATGTCACCGACGCACTTGTTTCAACGGATGCTACCGAGTAGGGTGAGTTCATGTTCACACAATCCAGCTTGCTTCAGGATCTCAGAAACCTCGGCGTGAAGCCGGGTGATCACCTGATGGTGCACTCGTCTCTGCGTGCTGTAGGCACTGTTCAGAATGGCGCGGATGCAGTGATCGACGCATTGATGCAAGCTGTGTCTATGGGAATGCTCATACTCCCCACTCACACTTGGCGGGAGTGGAACAATGCCGACGGCATTTTCGATCCAGCCACCGAACCTTCCTGCGTGGGAGCGTTGACGGAGCTGTTCCGCAAACGAGCCGACGTGCAACGATCCTGGCATCCCACCCACTCCGTCTCAGCATGGGGTCAGGGTGCCACCGACTACGTTGCCGGAGAGGAACATACCACCACCCCCTGTCCACGAAACGGTTGCTGGGGGCGACTCTATGACATCGATGCAAAAATCCTCTTCCTCGGCGCACCCGTGCGTGCCAACACCTACCTGCACAGTGTCGAGGAATGGCATGAGATTCCCAATCGCCTTGCAGCGGAAGCGACTGTGTTTCAAATCCGCACGCCTGACGGCAAACTGCTTCCCTGTCATCAATACCGCCACCTCAGCACCTTGGGAGATGTCTCCCAGCACTACGGAAAAATCGAGTCCGACCTGATCGCTGCTGGAATCGCCTCAGAGGGTCAAGTCGGCAATGCCCGTTCGGTCATCCTGTCCGCACGAGGACTCGCAAATTGGATCGCTCCCAAATTAACTGCCCAACCCGACTTCTTTGATCGTCCGTGAACCACCCACACCTGCTCTCCAGTTTGCGATGCTACCCTGCACGCTTTAGTATCAAGGCAGCCCACCTGGCCCTGCTTTGTTTACCTTTCCTGCAAACCCATGCAGCCCAACGCACCCAAGACCCTTGGTCCCTTGTCGAAACCCACGCCGCCATTGAGGTGGCACACAAGGGAAACCTGGTGCTGCGCTATCACAAGCAGCAGGTCGTAGCTCCAACAGGGATGGATGCTTCCGTGGGCATGAGCGGTTTTGTGCATCCCCTGCGCACCCTTCAAGGAGTCACGGTCACGGAGGATTTTGCAGAGGATCATCCCCACCACAGTGGACTCTGGAGCGCTTGGGCAAACACAAGCATCGCTGGCCGAAGTGTGGATTTCTGGAACCTGCACAAGCGCGAAGGTCGTGTCGAACACAGGGAGGTGTTGTGGATCGATGCCGATTTGCCCGCGTTTCAAGTTCGCAAGGTTTTTGTGGATCTGACCCCCGGGCAGCCCACGGATCGCTTGGAAGAGATTTGGAGCTTCTGTAATTTTCAATTGGAACAGGAGGGATGGAGTTTTGAAATCCATTGTCGACAACGCTTGATCGGTGATGAACCGGTAACCCTTGAGGTTTATCCCTACGGTGGGCTTTCCCTGAGATTTCCCGACACATGGAACGCAGCAAACGGGAATGAAGAGTCGATCACCGTGTGCAACGATGCCGGTCAGGACCGCTTCGAGAGCAACCAACAACTTGCGCGCTGGATTTTGACCACGGGCACGCTTGAGGCACAGCCCGTCAGTGTGCTCTCGATGATGCATCCCGAGAGTATGCGCTTCCCTCAGGCGTTACGCTACCACCCCACCATGCCTTACTTCGTCTGGACTATGCCCAGTCGCAACCCTTTCACATTTGAGCACGATACGCACTATCAATCCCGCTTTCGCTACCACATTGCTGACGCCATTCTGCAGCCTGCAGCAGCGGCAATGGCATTCGCTCGTTACCAGGAGCAATAACATGCCATGCCTTTCCAGTCATGCGATCATGACCACAGGTTTGGCTCGGTGACCGATTATTTTCACGTAGGATTACTTAAATTGCAGCTTTTGCCTAGCTTAAGTCCTGCTCTTTTCATAAGCATCAAGTTTGTGAAACCGCTTGTCCTTCTGACAATCTCAGAGACTCGGTCCATCCAATTCATCTCCCCCTCATTCGATCCGGGATTTCCGCTCCGGCGGAAACTCCCGGATTCTTTTTTGCCGCCTTTCCAGGCAAACCTTTTGTGATCTTGCAACTCTGCCGCCAATCATTCCCTGTTCAGGAATTCCCATCTCCATTTGAACTCTGGGGTGTTGTCTGTTGCGTGAAGGTGGTAATCCTGCCGTATTACAATTCTGAGATTCCAACATGCGACACAATTATTCCCTCCCTGCTATCATTCGACTTGCCCTGAATTTGCTAAGCCTCAGCCTCGTGATGCCGCTTTCGGCCTCCGTCACCGGTTCGCAAGGCGCAATTGCTACCGCACACCCCATTGCGTCACAAGTTGGCCTTGAAATCCTGAAGCGCGGCGGCAACGCATTTGATGCCGCGATCGCCGTGCAGTTTACACTCGCAGTGGTTTATCCACACGCTGGCAACATCGGAGGCGGAGGATTCCTGCTCTACCACACTTCAGAAGGTGAAATCGGCGCTCTTGACTTTCGCGAACGTGCACCGCTCGGCGCTCATCGCAACCTCTACCTCGATGCCGACGGAAACGTGATCGAGGGTCTCAGTCGGAATGGAGCGCTCGCAGTGGGTGTTCCGGGAACCGTTGCAGGCATGGAACAGCTGCACCAGCGTTTTGGCACTCTGCCCTGGATGGAACTGTTGCAGCCCGCCATCGACATCGCCGACAATGGATTTGCGCTCACGGAGTTTGGTGCACAGGTTCTCAATGAAGCACAGCACGATTTCAATCGCATCAATACTGGCAAACCACAGCCGTTTGTGCAGACTGAACCCTTCACACCTGGGCACATCCTGCGTCAACCCGCACTGGCAAGAACGCTGCAGCGCATCCAGCAGAAGGGAGCCGGCGCGTTCTATGCGGGAGAAACCGCCGAAGCACTCGTGCAAACTGTGCGATCGCACGGTGGACTCATTACCCAGGAAGACCTCGATCAGTACCAGGCGATCTGGCGCAACAGTGTCAGTGCATCCTGCTACGGGC
>JBEGIR010000040.1 GCA_040224245.1 Puniceicoccaceae bacterium
CGTGGCGAACCGAAGAATTCTAATTGATCGAACGCTTTGCAGTAGGATGCGATTGATCAGATTGAAGCCGAGCATCGCTGCGATGTTCGCGGCAAATAACAAAGAAAACCGTGAAGGGGAGAGTCCAAAATGATCCTGATAAATGTAGGATGCTTGTGTCACAAACACCATAATGACGGAAAAACAAGCGGATTGCCAGAGGATGAAAGGCCAGGATCGGCGTTCGCGAATGACCGCCAGATAGCCATCCATCAGGTTTGCGACTTTTCGTGGACCCACCCGTGGAGGCATGTGGGCGAAAATGATGCTCCAGGCAATCAGAATGAGTAGCAAAGCATAGACTGAGATGAAGAAGAAGATCCACCTCCAGGAAGCGATTTCCAGGATCGTACTCCCAACCGCAGGTGCAATGGCGGGAGCAATGACCATGATGAGTCCGATCATGGAAAAAAGCTTTGCTGCCTCCTGACCGCTTACCCGGTCACGGATCATTGCTGGCACGGAAACGAGAACCCAACCAGCTCCAAATGCATGCAGCACCCGAAAAAATAACACCGCTCCGATGCTGTTACTCATTCCCACTGCGAATGATGCGAACAATGTAATGAAAAGGCCAGTCACCAGCACCATCCGGCGTCCGAAGTTGTCCGACAACGGTCCACCAATCAGCAACCCGATGGACATCGTCAAAATGTAGACGGAAATCGTCAGTGCAATTTTGGAAATATCGACCCCCAACGCCTCAGCCATCTGAGGAAATGCAGGTAAATAGGTATCAGTGGAAAAGGGTCCTAGCATGACGGTAAGCGCCAATGCGATTGTCAGGCTCCAAGTGATGTGTTGCTGCTTTGCCATTTACCGTGGAAATTTTAGGTGACCCCTGATCGTTGGTCGATGACTTTATTCGACCGGAAGTAGCGCAAGGAAACAGGCATCGCGGATCCAAGCCGACCTGTTCATGGCAACCATTTTCATACAGCGCTCAAACTGGGTGAACCCCATTCGAGTGAAGGCATGAAGTGGTTGCAGGACACTTGGATCCGACGCTTTAACGGGGATCGAGGATCGGAGAGTCCTTAGTCAAGACCTGACGTCTTGAATCTAACTTTCGTCTCGCTTATCCCAGCTGGCCCCAAAATGGGCGCTCCAGCTCCGGTAAGCGGTCGTATCTGACAGCATGGCCTCGATAGCTGCAACCAGCACGGTTTCCTGAATGAGTCCCGAAAACACGGCCACATCGCCAATCTCACTCTCGAGTCGGAAGGCTGGACGCTGGGTCACACTGAGGCCATAAAACTGCTCCGTCGTATCGCGAATGGCCTGCTCGACTTCCGGACGCTGGGCCTCGGTTTGCAGCACCTCGGCATCGATCCCGCTGACCGCCGCAGCCACCGCAACCGATTCCTGCCATCGCCCAACCGGACGACCCTCGATCATGGCTGCCCTGGCAAGCGCGAGCCGAACCCCATCTCCCTTTACTCCCAGATTGCGCGCTGCCACGGCAACGGCATTGGGCGCGAGGAACTCGCTCATTCCCGCTTCCCACCAGCCCGCATTGAGCATGGACGTCTGCCGGGTAATCATGCCCGAACGGCGATAGTACCATTCCTCTTCCTCCCGCGATCCGGGCAGACCCGATGCGGGAATGAGGGCGATCTGCCAACGGAAATCAACCGCATCCGCATAGCGTTCCTGCAGGCGCTTCCAAACGGGTTCAACATAGTGGCACCAGGAGGAAACCACATCGAGATAGTAAGTAATCGTAAGCATGGGAAACCTGGATGATGCCAAATGTTGCGGCATTCGCTGCGCGCTTGCAACCGTACTTGCAACGGAATTACTTAGCTTGTGGGAGAAAGTGTGTTCGTTACACTTTTCGTTTACTCGCCCATTCCCATGAACCTTCAATTCCAACCCCTTGAGTCCTCAGAACCAGTTCCGATACACGCCTCGCCTGCAGAACCTCGTTTCCCTGAAGTCGAGAGCGCCACAATCTTCGGTTCACGAACCAAGGGGATTCACAGCAGTCACCCGCCGTCGATCATTTTGAATGATGCACACTGAACTCAAACTCCGATTCCTCGACATCGGCAGCACTAAGCACTCGATCGAAGAGGCCGCGCACATCCTGACCGATACCTTCACTGGCATGGGCAAGGGAGCCTGGCCGGACCTGGAGAGTGCGCGGCGGGAGGTGCTGGAGTGCCTGGAAGCTCCGCGCATCTGCATCGGTGCGTTTGACGCAAGTGCAGGAGAAAGACTTTACGGCTGGGTGGGACTGCGGCCTCTGTATGAAACCACCTGGGAGCTGCACCCGCTGGTGGTCCGGCAGGAGGATCAAGGTCGTGGAATTGGCCGCAGGCTGATGGCAGCACTCGAAACCATCGCCCAGAGGCGCGGGATTCGCGGCATCCTCTTGGGTACCGATGATGAAACCTCGGCCACGAGTCTCTCCCAGACCGACCTCACTGGCAACAATGTGCTGCAAGAGATCCAGCAGATCCGCAACCTCAAGCAACACCCCTTTGCGTTCTATCAGCGCTGCGGGTACGCCATCGTCGGTGTGGTTCCCAACGCTGGCGGCGAGCGAAAGCCGGACATCTGGATGTGGAAGCGTTTGTGCGAAATGGCCCAGAAACCTTGAAGTAGCATGCGGTTTAACTGGTGCAAGGCCACTGCAAGGGAATACGAAATGACAGCGAATGTGGGGCCTGGAGCTCCATGTGGCGAGAACGGCAATGGCTTGGCCGTTGGTCGGAACGGGGCTTGCATAGGCGCGACAAACAGCGGCAGTGGTAGCGATGCGGAGCCACGATTCTTCGGTGACCCCACACAACCATGCCGCATCGGCTGCAGATCGTGCCTTCAGCAGATCAGCGGCCTGGGCATGATGGGGATGCCGGGGAAAAGACCTGCCAGGTAACTGGGTCTGTGTTTTTCGTCACCCGCCGCCACTGATCACAACCGGAGGACACTGACATCCACCTTTCCTGTAAGCACCCCGCCGGTGGCTGACCAGGCAGGTGTATGCGGTCGAAGTCCAAGCCTCCGCAACAATCCGAACGTTGATGGGAGCGTTCCAATCCACGACACCCATCTCTCGGGACCGTGGTGGCGTTGAACCGCTAACCCGGATTTCTCACAAAAAAATATCGCATGGAGTGTAAGTCACTGATAAACAGTGGTTAGGAAAAATAAAATACAACTCCAGCGATGACAGAATTTAACCAGAAAGAATTCGCTTTTACAAGCTCGAAAGGACTCAAAATC